>JBDHXA010000041.1:0-26514 GCA_039810485.1 Chlorobiota bacterium
CTTGGATGGAAAACTCCAATTCAAGTATTTACTGATAATTACAAAAGTGTTGCACTTCAGTGTTGAATCCGCCAAAATAATTTTTCATCCTCAACAAAATATCTTAACAATTGACATTTGTCATTCTTTTTCAATTATTGAACTGATACATTTGTATAGAAGTTTGCATTTTTTTGCTTTTATACCAATGAACCGCCAAACGCTATACGATTGTACAAGCTGTATTTTACGGGAGTTTTCCGTTAGTGCTGGATGCGAATCGTCTTTGCTTTCTCTGCAAAATACTGTTAGCTCCATTCGCCTCTATGAAAAAGACACCATAATATTCTCTAAAGGAGACGAAGCTAATGGAATTTACTGCATTCATGATGGAAGTTTAGCATTAGCGAAAACCACGAAGGAAGAAAAAGATGGAATTGTTATAAGAACAATAGGTAGCGGCGCTATTTTTGGAGTGGAAGAAACTGTCAACAATTTGCTTCGACAATCATCAGCTTACACGCTTACTCGTGCGCGACTATGTTTTATTCCGAAGGTTTCTTTTCTTGATATGCTTTGCCAGAATCCTCAATTGGCAGATAGAATAATTCAAGAGCTTTGCCATACAATTCTAACAGTAGAACATTCTGTTGCTATTAGCACACATTTTAGCGCTTAATTCAATTCTTTTTTAGATATTTTTATTTGGCTTACTTTAGCAGTCGGTGTAAAAAATAGACGCACGATGCGAAAAGTCCAAATGCTCCAATCTGATGCAAAGCAGAAAGGGAAATCGGCGCGGCATGCAGCAATGTAAAAATGCCAAGAGTTATTTGTATTACAGTTGATACAACGATTGCAGCAACGCCTGCTTTTTGCGCGTTGCTTAGCGTTTGTTTTCGCGTATAGAACAAAAGAGCTGTGACTGTAATGAGAATGACATAAGCAATTATGCGATGCACGAACTGAACGCCCGGAATGCTCTCAGTAAAATTCTGCCATAAAGGCGAACTAGAGCTAGCTACAATGATATGCGGCATCCATTCGCCATCCATTGTCGGGAACGTTGTATAAAACTTGCCTGCATGAAGCCCCGCTACAAATGCTCCGTAAATAATTTGCAGGACAACTATTCCAAGTAGCCATTGAGTTGCTATGCGCAAAGAACGTTTTGTTTGTTGAAAAGCATCTCCCGCATATCTCAGATCAAGCGCAATCCAAAAGGTGAAAGCAAATGTTGCAAATGCCGTAACCAAGTGAATTGCCAAGCGATAATGGCTGACATGAGTATTATTCACGAGCCCGCTTTTCACCATAAACCAGCCAAGAAACCCTTGCAGACCTCCCAGCGCGAACAATATCAACAGCTTTTTTATAAGCGGTTTGTCGAGTTTTCGCTTCAATAAAAACCAAATAAACGGTATTAAAAAAACTGCACCCATAAGCCGACCGACTAATCGGTGAATATACTCCCACCAAAAAATAGATTTGAAATCATCCACTGTCATCTGCGAGTTTATCTTTTCAAACTGCGGCGTTTGCTTATATTTATCAAAAACTTCATTCCAACTATTCTGACTCATTGGGGGCAGTGCGCCCATTACAACATTCCACTCGGTAATTGAAAGCCCGGAGCCGGTTAAGCGTGTAATGCCGCCAATGACAACCATGAGAAAAATCAAAGCGCATCCTATAAGAAGCCAGATAATTATGGGTTTATGTGATGTATTCATTCGTTTATTTAGTTTTATAGCGTGCCAAAACCAACATCAGAATTGATGAAAAAGGTCATAGACGGTAATAATCGCATCAACAATAGATGGCAAAAAAAATCCGCTGAAAAATTAATGTATGAGCCCACTCCAAAAAGGTATTTTTAAAAATTGCAACCGAAAGATTCGCTATTTTTCAAAAAACTTATCTTTTAAGCACTAAAATGTCGTTTTTTTGACGTTTTTCACTTAAAAATGAGTAAAAACTGTACTTTTCAAGCATTTTTTTTACTTCTAAATGTTAGCCGACTTTTTGGAGAGTGCTCATATACGAATATCTATCAAATCCGTAAATTTATTCAACACAAAGAATATTGAGTTGTCATTTTGCATGAACTCTCGCCATTTGCTTGGACTGTATGCCTTATGTATTTTTGTGATTTCTTGCTTGTCTTACTTGTCAGAAAATATCAAGCTGCACTTTAACTGCTCAGCACAATAGCGCATAATTAAAATTAGCGCTTTTTCCACTATACGCTTATGAATTTAGACATATCCGCCTTGGCTGAAGGCATTTTATCTGGCAAGCGGCGTGCGTTGGCAAAGGGCATTTCTCTTGTCGAAAGCGCAAATACTCAATCTGCATTTGTTCTCGTCGAGAAAATTCTGCCATACAGCGGCAATTCCATGCGTTTTGGCATTACAGGTTCTCCTGGCGTTGGAAAAAGCAGCTTTATCGAATCATTCGGTCAACATATCCGCGCCGATGGAAAAAAAGTTGCCGTGCTTGCCGTAGATCCCAGCAGTGAAATTTCTGGCGGCAGCATTCTGGGAGATAAAGTGCGAATGACTAATCTCGCTCGTGATGAAGGCGCTTTTATTCGCCCTTCACCTTCGCGAGGCGCGCTTGGCGGCGTTGGGCGTGTTACTCGCGAGACAATATTGCTTTGCGAAGCAGCAGGATATGATACAATTTTGGTGGAAACTATTGGAGTGGGACAATCTGAAAACGAAGTTGCCACAATGACTGATTGTGTGCTGACGCTTATGCTTCCCAATGCAGGCGACGAATTACAGGGAATTAAGCGCGGTTCTATGGAAAATGCCGATATTTTTGTAGTTACAAAAGCAGATGGCATTATGGAAAGCGCCGCGGCAGAGTCAGCGCGGCAAATTGCTTTTTCACTGCAGTTTATGCGGTGGAAATCTCCTTCGTGGAAGCCGCCTGTACTAACAGCAAGTGCCTTTGAGAACAAAGGAATTGCAGATATTTGGCTGCAATGTCTTTGTTTTTTTTACGACAATAGAAAGCAAGAGATTGCAAGGCGTCGAACACAGCAAAATCTGCGCTGGTTTTCTGTAATGACGCGCAATTTAATTATGGATGAAGTTTATCGCTCAGAAGCCATGCGAAATGTATTTGCCGAAGCAGAAAATAAAATTGAAGCCGGTTCACTACTTCCTTCAAGAGCCGCCGCCGAGGCAGCACGATTCTTTTTTCACAATGCTCTGCGCATGCAATCTAAAATGTAATCAATTTCTTCTTCGGTTGTAAACCTACCAACGCCAAAACGAAACGACGACATTTCTTCTTTTTGTCGACCAATCGCTTGCAATACATGAGAGGCACCTTTTTTACCGCTTGAGCAGGCAGAGCCGGCTGAGAACGCCACTTCTTCAAGGTTACGCGCTATTTGCCTGCCTTTTTCGGTTTCAAAGCCGACATTTAAATTTCCGGGAAGACGCTTGTCGGGATGCAGCAAAGGATCAGGCCCGTTCAATTGCATGGTAACGCCCAATGATTGTA
Source organism: Chlorobiota bacterium (assembly GCA_039810485.1). Classification (GTDB taxonomy): domain Bacteria; phylum Bacteroidota; class Ignavibacteria; order Kapaibacteriales; family UBA961; genus JADZAA01. Next base: position 3,499 of record JBDHXA010000041.1, read on the forward strand.
TGCCTTTCCACAATATGTCGCGCAGTTTCCGGCAATGTGCAATTTCATAATTCATAGATTCCAACGATATTTCACATGCTTTGGCGAGGCCCGCTATTCCCGGCACATTGAGCGTTCCGCTTCGTGAGCCTGACTCTTGTCCGCCTCCATGCATCTGCGCTGCGAGCTGGCAGCCACTTCGAACATACAATGCTCCAACTCCTTTTGGTCCGTACAGTTTATGAGCAGTTAACGATGCCATATCTACATGTACTTCTTTGGTATTAAACGGAATTTTCCCAATGGTCTGTGTTGCATCAGTATGAAAAAGCGCTCCTCTGTCGCGTGTTATTTTTCCAATTTCTGCTATATTTTGAATTGTCCCAATTTCGTTGTTACCATGCATTATTGATACTAAAATCGTATCATTGCGAATCGAGGCAAACAATTCGTCCAACGAAACAAATCCATCTTCATCAACAGCCAGCATAGTAACTTCAAATCCATTGCTTGCCAGCCAATTGCATGAATCTAAAACAGCTTTGTGCTCGGTGGCTGCAGTAATGATATGCTTTCCACGAGCTCCTTTGGATAACGCGGCTCCTTTTATTGCAAGATTATCAGATTCGGTGGCGCCAGATGTAAAGACAATTTCGCTTGGCACAGCACCTAGCGTATGAGCAATTGTACGCCGAGCGCTTTCTACGGCTGAATGTGCCTGCCAGCCAAAAACATGCGAGCCGCTTGCCGAATTTCCATATTTCTCGGTAAAATATGGCAACATCGCATCCACAACTCTCGGATCGCATACTGTTGTGGAATTATTATCAAGATAAATTGGAAGTTTGACAGAAGGCATTTTAGCGCATTGTGATTTGTTGCAGATTCTTACGCAAAAATAGGAAAATGAACATATTTTTCCGGTGGAATTACGTGCTACAATTGTTCTTATCTTTGTCAGCACAGACATTAAATCGATGGTCGCATTAATACTTTTGATGTTTTTTTCTTTATTTCCAACGTCTGCCGATAGATTATCTAAGAAAAATAACGACAGAATAAAGAAGTCGCAGCTACTTTTTCGTGGTATTTTTGCAAATATTTTCTTATGCAATGAGGATTCAATGAAAATTTTGGCTACCAATGATGACGGCATAGACTCACCCGGCATTTACGCTTTAGTTCTGGCTTTGCGCCGGCTTGGAGAAGTAACGGTTGTGGCTCCAGATCGTCAGCAAAGCGCTGTCGGTCATGCTTTAACGGTAAGCAGTCCATTGCGTATAACGCCGTTTCATCGCAACGGCGCTATGTTTGGCTATGCAATCAACGGCACTCCCGCCGATTGTGTTAAATTAGGCATTTCTACGATCTTAAACGAGAAGCCCGATTTGGTGGTTTCAGGCATAAATCACGGAGCGAATACCTCGCTCAACGTACTATATTCCGGTACTGTTTCGGCGGCAACCGAGGCAATGATGATGGGCTGCAAAGCCATGGCAGTGTCTTTGACAGATTTTAGCTGGGAGGCAGATATGACCGTCGCTGCAAAATATGCGGCAGCGCTTGCTTCGCTCATGCCCGGCATGAACTTGCCGATTGATTCAATTTTGAATGTAAATGTGCCTGCAATTCCGCGCGAGAATATAAAAGGCGTCAAAGTGGCGCAACTGGGAAATTCCGTTTGGGATGATGAATATCAGGAGCGCTTAGACCCTATGGGAAGAGAATATTATTGGATAAAAGGAACATATCGCGTTACAGGCACTAGTGAAGTCGACGATCACGCTTTAGCAGAAGGCTGGGTGACGGTTACGCCAATTCGTTATGACTTGAATGATTATGCGGCTCTTAAATCTTTAGCTGATTTGAACAATCTTCAAGTGTAGTCAAAGGCAGTCATCGCCGCCGCTTTGCATACTCATTTTTAATTTTTTCCATTCCGTTTTCGCTGCCCCATGGTTTTTCTCTATTTATATCATATGGGCGCCCCATTCTGATAGGATAGAAATCAATGGCTGCAATTTCAGCTTTTGTGCCAGGCAGCGGTTCGGCTATTACATATTCTGTGCTCGGCAATGAAGTTTCACCTCGATAAATAATATCACAGCCAACTTGCACGCTATATTTCTTTCCTTCATTAAGAATTAGTATTCGTGCTTGCTGCCCAAGCACAGCGCGCACAGAATCAATTCTGGCAATTTCTTTGCCATTCTCCTCGATATATGAACCATTAGCAGCATACACGAAGGCAATGCCTTTCTCGGTTGCGTAAAAATGTTCGACAGTTCGAGTGGCAAGCCGCAAGCCGCTGCCACGCGAAAGAGTTATGCTGAAATCACCTTCAAAGTCAGTCAATTTTTCAGATGCAATAGCAACTGTGGCTCCGCTGTGAAGGAGCAGAGAGTTGTCTGCAATTTGCTGAACGCTGTCTAGAGCCGACATATTGTGTGCAACGGCAAATCTTCCAGAAAAATTCCATCTGTTGATATAGAATACATCCGGCTGCGGTAGTAAGGCATTCATAATGGAACAGCCGCTCAAGCTCAGTGCAATTGCAGCTATACTAAGCATTACCATAGCTCTCACGGCTATTTCTCCTTGGAATAACGCAGATCAGATTCGTTGAAAATAACATCGCCAATGCCAATGCCAATGCCAATATATCCGCCGGCAACATTTCCGGCGTTGCCCAAAGTACTATTCCAGCTTTTACTAAAATAGCCGACAGCATCGCCATACACAAAGCCTGCCATAAGCTTCATATTCAAATCTCGCATCGGGAAATTAATATTAAAGTTTGCCCCGCCATGAATAAAGAAAGAAGGGAAGTAATTCAATTCTATGAATGGCTCAGCAGTTAGCTCTTGCTGCATGAGAGTATGCCAATAACCAAAGCGAAGCGGCAGTATGCCTGCGCCCCAGCTGTCTGCACCGAGAGCAATAATATTTATCAGTGATGTGCCGCCATAAAAGCGATTGTTGCCAAACGGCAAAGCTATGGCAACTGGCGCGGCGCGGAACAACACACCTTTGATCGTTGACTTTTTCTTTTGGAAAGCGTCAAGATCGGCATTAGTAATTAAAAGACCAATTTGCGCGACGCCAACATTCCAACTGGAATGCTCGTAGTCCTTCCATTCATGATAAGTTTCGGGAACGCGATTTAGAAAATCGAGCAAAGACACGCCTAATCCAGCATACGGAAAAGCCGACGTATAGCTTTCATTAGGAGCTGCAAAGAGCAATCCGCCAGCGGCTGCCCCTGCATAAGCGCGAAAATTCAAACCTCCAAGCGAGCCAACATCGAGCGATGCGCCTGCATTGGCATATTGAGTAGGGAAATAACCAATTCCAACAAACGGAGTAACGGCTATATATGGTATTTGCTCGCGCAAATAAAATCGCTTGCGCAAATATGCTGGAAATATGCTTTCGAGAGTTGTTACATCGTTTTTGGCTGAAACTTGAGGCACAATGGATTCATAGAGCGAGGTTCCGAAAGTCCAGTCAGGTGCGTCATCAAACCAACGAAGGCGCTTTTCAACTATTCCAAGCCGGTATATGCCGCCGGTAAATATCGTGCTTCTATTTGCAGCCGTGCTGCTGTGAATAGTCGCAAAATCAGGATCGAAATAGCCAAAAATTCCAAACAATCCGGAGCCAAGACCAATATTCGAGGCGCTAGTACCCACTAAGCCAACGCTTTCAAACACGCCTAATCGAATAAAATCAGGATATTTTCTCTCTACAACACTGTCATACTGCGACACATCCTGACCAATGCGAAGGACTCGCGACGATGGATAGACAACGCCGTTGTCCCGCTGTCCGGGCGCATTTGTAACTGCTTGGACTACAATAGTATCCCGCTTGGTAATAGTGTAGTAATCCAGCTCTTTTCGCGTATGCACCCATTCAAATTGCGATCGGGTGCAGCTACCAAGAGCAGCAACTGCTACAACAGCAGCAATTATATGGATAAATCTCGGCTTTATATTCATGCCGCGAGTCGTTGATAATTGAAAAATTCAGAACTCTACAAATGAATGCTTCATTTATGTTCAAACGTTTTTTTTTCATCTATTTTTCAGATTTGCCTTATGTATTGGCAAATGCAAAATTTAGCATTTTATACACAAGTCGCGCCGCAGTAAGATTCGGATGATGAAGTCGCTTCATAGGAGCAAGCTCAACCACATCAAAGCCAACAATTTGCTTGCCGGACAGCACCATTTCACGAAACACATCAAGCGTTTCACTATATAAAAATCCGTCCGGCTCTGGAGTTCCTGTTGCAGGCATAACTGCCGGATCGAAATAATCCACATCGAAAGTTATGTACACTTGTTCGGCAAGCGACTCTGCTATGCTTTTTTGCCAATTTTCACCATGCAGGCCGCGTCGCAGGGCTGATGCATAATGTGTTTTAATCCCGCGATCACGTATAAACTCTGCCTCTTCACGACATTGCGCGCGAATTCCAACCTGCGTTATGCGTTCTGTAGGAAAAAACTCTGCCACTCGTGCCATAAAGCATGCATGTGAATACGCTGAATCTTGATATGTATCACGCAAATCGGAATGAGCATCGAAATGCAAAATACTCATGGCCGGATATTTGGCATAATGAGCGGCAATCGGTGCTGTTGAAATAGTATGCTCTCCACCAAGAGTTACGACAAACTTGTCTTTTTCTAACAATACTTCGGTCTGCCTGCGAATAATATCGAGTGCTTCCGCATCATAAATATTCTTAAATTTCAAGGGCTTAAGAGTTGCTATCCCTTTGTCGAAACATAATTCGCGATCGAACTCATCATCGTAAAACTCTACATAAGCACTTGCTTCTCTAATTGCTTTCGGCCCCTTTGCTGCCCCGCCACCATAGCTGACAGTATGCTCATAAGGTGCCGAAATTATTGCAATTGAAGATTCTTCGAGAGTAGAATATTCGTGCTCAATGGCTAAAAAATTACTGCTTTCTTCAAAAACCTGTAATTCATTCATAAAACTTATCGTTGAATAGCTGCAAATACGGCTTGCGCGTTAATCGAGCAAACTCTTTATTTCGTCCACTTTTACAATGATATTAATAAAATCAGTTCCGGCATGCTCGCCCATTTTCAGCATTTCGGTGTCAATAATTTTCACGCGAGTATCGGCATTTCGCACATCCTTGAAATATTCTTTTAATGCCTCTCCGCGCTGTATTGCCATTTGATCAATTTTCGGCGTATCGTCAACCGGCGGCGGAGGTGGCGGCGGTGGCGGCGGCTCGACAACTTTTTTGCCTTTTTTACCGCCCTTTTTTGGTTGTTCTGCCTGTGGCGGTGGCGGCGGAAGTGGCGGTGGCTCTGGACCGTCATCGCCCAACACAGTTATTGCAATGCGCAAGCTGCGGTTGCGATTCATTGTATTTTTTAACTCGTTGATCTTCTCGGCGGCCGATGATGTCAGCGATGACTGCCCGCGTTCGTAGCCGTGCAGCCGAAATATTACCATGCCGGCAACTAAGCGCTGAAACTTGAATTGCATTGTATGCTCAAAATATTTTACACTTTTCGGAATAGTGATTTGCTCCTCTTTGCGAAGCATATCGTCGGCGGTAAAGACAATAGTATACGTTTCCCCGGCTTTCAACACCGCCTCGAACGCACCTGTCTGCGAATTTGACTTGCCTTTTTTCTTGTCGCCTCCGCCAGTAATTTCATAGTTTAATGCAAACGGTTTTCCATTTGCCTCGTCAAGAGCAACTGCTTTCAGAAGCATATTCACCTGCGATTTTGCCATAAAAGGCAAGAAAAACACCGCTAAAACGATAGCTGAAATTTTTCGTATTTTCATGCTTATTACTGCTTTAGTGAAGAATATTTATTGTTTATAACTATTTTATTTCAGAAATTGAGCAATGCCTTTTTTGCAATCGTCTGTCATGCGAGTTACAGCGTTCAGCGCAGAGGCGTATCGCAAACCGGAGTCAAGCGACATTCCCTGCAAATTATTCAGAAGCTCTTTTGTGAGCATAAGCGATGAAGCGCTGTTCTCAGCAAGCGAGGCGGCAAGATTATCCACAGTAGTATCCAAATTATCATCATCGGTAACATGCGTTATCAAGCCAAGCCGCTCCGCTTCTTCTGCGCTGATATTTTCGGCAGACAGCAATAAGCGCCGCGCTCGCGCATCGCCAATTTTTCTCTGCAGATATACGGCTACCACAGCCGGTATAAACCCAATTTTCACTTCCGAATATCCAAATTTTGCTCCTTTTCTTGCAGCCACTGTAAAATCGCATACAGTCGCCAAACCGCATCCTCCTGCTATGGCCGCGCCATGCACACGTGCAATGACTGGCTTAGGGAATGTATATACGGCATGAAACGTCTCTTGAAGCAATCGCGAATCTTCCATATTTTCAAGCACGGAATATTCCGACACTTTCTGCAAATACGACAAATCGGCGCCGGCGCAAAAAACTTTGCCTGCACCCTGCAAAACCACTACCCTTACTGTCGAATTGCCGCGCAATTTTTCAAAAGCCCCTGCAAGATCACGAAGCATATCTGCGCTGAGAGCATTGCGGCGCTCAGGCCTGTTGAGAGTAATCCGTGCATAATTGCCTTCTATGCTCGTCGTTATCAATTCCATAATAATTTATCTACGTTGCACATTCATTGCCGCCAGCATGTCGCGAACGGCATCGTCTAATCCTGAAAAAATAGCGCGAGAAATTATAGCATGACCAATGCTTATTTCTTCAATCTGTGGAATTGCGCAAATTGCGACAACATTAGCATAATCTAGCCCGTGCCCCGCGGTAACCCGAAGACCGGACGCTGAGGCGCTCTGCGAGGCGTCGCGCAAGCGTTTCAGTTCTTTTTCCATTTCCGGGCGCTGTATTGCATTTGCGTAAATTCCAGTATGAAACTCTACAATGTCGCCGCCGATATCGGACACAGCGTCAATCTGCTTTTGTTCTGGCTCTATAAAAAAACTTACCTCAATATCGGCATCGTGCATAACCGATACAACACTTTTATAATAATGAATATTTGCCGCTGCGTTCAGACCGCCTTCTGTGGTTAATTCTTCCCGTTTTTCCGGCACAATCGTAACCATATCCGGCAATATATCAAGGGCAATTCCGATAATTTCTTCGGTTGCAGCCATTTCGAGATTCAGCTTTGTTTTTACGATATCCCGAAGGATTCTAACATCTCTTTCGTTAATGTGCCTGCGGTCTTCGCGCAAATGGCATACAATGCCGGACGCGCCTGCAAGCTCTGCAATAGCCGCAGCAGCTGCCGGCTCGGGCGACAATCCGCCGCGCGCTTCGCGAATTGTTGCCACATGATCTATATTAACTGAAAGCAAAACCACAAATCACCTCGCTCTTTGAATGGAAATCACTGCAAAATTCAGGATAAATCTGCTTACAATCGCCAAGTGTCTTTCACTAAGTAAAAAAAATACGCATTACATTTTATTTGACGAATTTTATCGCTGTATTGGTTCATTGATTTTTATGCATATCTTTGACTGTTGCAATGCAGAAAAGCCGCTGTCTTCGACAAATGCGTTCGTCATAATACAATCTTTACATCTTCCTCATAGTTCTGAAAAGCGCAGTTCGGACTTGCCGTCCATCCGTCAATAAATACTTTGCCGTTTCCAGAGGCGGAGCGGACATTTATTGCATAACTGATTGGTTTATTATGCTTAAACAATCCGAGAAGATGTTTGTTATTACTTTTTATTATTGAAAAATAAAGATTTTTTCTCAAATCTTCCGGCTGCCTTCTACAGTTCAACTCTATGATGATTTTTTTGCATATCAACAACATTATTTAAGGTTTCCGCGTATATGCTTCGATTTCTGTAAATATGTAGTCGAGCGGTACATCATGCGGCTCGGTTGGAACAGCGTCAATTTCTTGACAAGCGAAAGCAATGCCCGCACGGCGAGCAGACGATCTTGCCAAAAATCTGTCATAATATCCTTTGCCATATCCCAAGCGATGGCATTTATTGTCGAATGCTGCCAGCGGCACAATAATTATATCGCTGTTTGTCAATCCAACTTCATCAAAAGAGAGAATATCCATGCTTTTGGGCGTTGGAACGCCATATTCACCGCTTTCGAACTGAGTTTCCGGCAAAATAAATGTATGGGCAAGCTCATTACTGTCGCACATTATCACCGATGTTACCACGCGTTTGCCTGCTGCGAAAGCCGCCTTGATAAGCTCGCTAGTTTCAACTTCCGATCCGAAAGACAAATATATGTGCAAAATTGAGGCCTGCTCAAAAAGAACAGAAAATGTCAGATTTTTAACAATTCGTTTTGAAAATTCTTGCCTTGCTGCTTCGTCTAAATAATTTCGACGCTCTAGCACTTGTTTTCGAATCTGTTTTTTCAACTTTACGACAGATGAATTAGTTTTATTTGCGATTGCAAATTCACGTTTTTTCTCCATTATACTTTTTTGTCATTTATGAAAACTTACTCGCGTTTCGGCATTGGCTTGCTTGCTTTCGGTATCTTTGGTTCTGCTAATGCTCAGAACTCAACAGTTCTAACTCCGACTGTTGCTCAGCAGCAATTATTGCAAAGCAAAAATACTAATCCTACATCGGATCGCAAATCGTTTCGCTCTATAGAAGACGCGCTGAAAGAGCCGGAAAAAGCCAGCCGATTGGATTTGCGTGGTCCGACTATCACAGAAATTCCAGCATCAATCGGCCAGCTTACAAATTTAGAAGCGCTTACCATAGCCGGCACAAAAATCACCAAACTGCCTGCCGAAATCGGCAAACTCACATCACTAAAGCGCTTGGATATTCGCGCAAATCAACTGACAACTTTGCCCGATGAAATTTCTTCGCTAACTCAATTACAACAATTGGAGGCAAGCAACAACAAAATATCGTCGCTGCCTTCGGGACTAGGACAGCTTAAGTCATTGCAAAAAATAAATTTGTCGCAGAACGCTCTTACGTCGCTTCCGGAATCTATCGGTGAGTTAAAAACAATTTCCGACCTTGATGTGTCAAGCAATCAGTTGGCTTCAGTGCCGGCATCATTAGGCGCAATGGAGAATCTCAAGATTTTACGTCTATATTCAAATAGGATTTCTTCATTTCCGGCAGCGATTGGCAAACTGAAAAATCTAACAACATTATCTATGGGCGGCAATCAACTTGCAACACTGCCAGATCTGTCGGGAATGGAAAATTTAGTCGACCTTGATGTAAACAACAACAAGCTCTCTTCTCTGCCGCCTTCGCTTGGCAAGCTTGCAAATATGCGTATGTTGAATATTGAAAACAACCAAATTTCCTCTTTGCCTTCTGATTTAACTTCCTTGACGCATCTTTCTCAACTCATGATTGGAGGCAACGGCATTAAAACGCTGCCGGGCAGTATAGGTGCGCTCAAAGAACTTCGCATATTCAAAGCCGACAATAATCAGATAAGCGAACTGCCTGCTGAAATTGGAGAGCTTACAAATTTAGACAGATTGGATATGAAAAGTAATCAATTGAAATCAATTCCTGCTACAATAGGCAAATTGGAAAAACTTCGCTCACTTGATCTTTCAAATAATCAATTGACTCAATTCCCAATTGCCGAAATTCGCAAGTTGCCGAATCTACACCAGATTATGCTCATGGACAAACCTGCTGCAAACGAAGTACGCCCGATGCAAGGGCAGCAAGGCGAAATGTCGCGCGAAAAAATTCAGGAAATGAGACAGCAAATGCAGCAGCAAAAAAAACCTTGATTGTTTGCATAAACCATGGTCAAAAAAGCTCGCTTCACAAAGCGGGCTTTTTTTGTTGAAATAAGGCTGCAAGAACGTAATTTTGCGATGTAGTTTGCCTTTGTATTTTACGACCATTATGATGCAATGTTCAGAATCATCTTTTTCGATATATAAAATGCTGATCACTCGATTTGCCTTAATTGTAGTTTTCTCATTTTTTCAAATCGGCATTCCAGCTCTTTCGCAAACGGTGATTAATGAAGTAATGCCCATTCCGCTTACTGGCGAGCCGGAATGGGTGGAACTCTATAACAGCGACACAAAAGCAGTGCCTTTAGACAGCTGCTTTATGCACGATACGCGAACAACAATTCGGCTTCCGAGATTTTCAATTCCATCCGGCGGATATGCATTGCTTACCCGCGATACTTTTGCTCTGCGCGAAACACGCTCGCTGCCTGCCAAAGTTGTCCTAGTAGAATGTAAATTGCCTTCGCTGAATAATTCTTGGGATATTGTTGTGCTTCGCTCTCGCGACTCTGTTGTTATTGACTCGATTTACTATAATATGAAATGGGGCAAGCGCGGAATCTCCCTTGAGCGAAAGCGAATAGACACAGCCGCCACATCACAGTTGAACTGGTTTGCTTCCGAATCGCCTGACAGCGCGACAGCAGGAGAAGTAAACAGCATTACGCCGCTTCGCTACGACGCTCGAATTGCCAGAATTTATGTGCCCAAGCAAGAACAAAGCGTCCGTATTATTTTGGAAAATCATGGCTTTTGGTCATTAGATACCATTAGATTTGCTTTATATGCCGATATAGACGGCACAGGCGTACCCGCACAGGCAAATCTTATTGCCGACAATACAATAACAGCTTTAAAGCCGAATGATTTTCAGGAAATTGCCGTTCCTTTTTCATCAGTAAAACCTTTTTGGGGCGAAGCCGGCTCTGCTCCTCTTATAGGCATTTGCACAGCATTGCGAGATACTCGCCGGCGCAATGATACGATGCGCTGCGCGATATTTCTGCCTTATCCCATTGGAAGCATTCGGATTAACGAAATAATGTTCGAACCGGCTACAAACTGCTCCGACTATGTAGAATTGGCTAATACAACTGACATGCCAATCAATCTCACCGGCTGGATGCTCCACGACCGCCCAACAAGCACGGGCGCAGACACATTGCATTTTCCGAATGATTTTACCATTGAACCGCATGGATTTGCTGTTGTTTCCGTCGACTCGGGAATATTCGCCCAATTTCCGCGTTTGCAAGGAAATCAACATTTATACGTTGCCAATTCACGAACATTTAACCTTAATTCCGGCGGCGATATCGCAGCCCTACTCGATCCAAACGGCAATATTGCCGACTCGCTTGAATATAACGTCAAGTGGCATTCTTCAGCCATTCGCATAACAAAAGGCATTTCTCTCGAAAAAATATCTCCATTAATGCCTTCTATTTCTCAGGCATCATGGTCGTCTAGCGGAGCTCCTTCTGGCGGCACGCCACTGGAAACGAACAGCATTGCCGTAGAGCCGTCTGAAACTGACCGCTTCGAAGCATCGCCGCAACCATTTATCCTCAATGGAGGTTCTGCAAATTCACTTTGTTTGCTGTCATATTCGTTGCAGTTTCGCCAAGCGCAAATAACAGTTTCAATCTACACACGTTCAGGACAGCCGGTGAGAACACTTGCCAACAGCGTATATTCAGCCGGAGTGGGAAGCGTTGCATGGGACGGACGAGATGAATCGCAGATGCTAATGCCAACCGGAATATATGTGGCAGTTCTTGAAGCTATAGATGCCGAAACCGGAGAAGTAAGACAAGAAAAAACAACCGTAATCATTGGCAATTAGAATAAAAAGAGAATTGAAGCCGCACATTTTCATTAACTATAACCGCCGTTGTCATTTGATGTTTTTTTTGCAATTTGCAAAGTGTAATGCCATTTTATGGCGATTCTTTCAACTGCGGCAATTATTGCTTATTAATTTACAACTAAGATCGCATACAATCGGAGTATTATTATGCAGCCAAAACAAACAGCGCAATATCGCGATATTACTTTCGACGACGGTTTTTCTCTTGAGCAACTTGCGCATGATCTTCACGATCTTGCCGCATTTACCGCACGCCGCGTCATTAACCGCGAGGACGTGATCGAGCAGGCAATGTATGCATTTCTAACAGGCGAACATTTGCTTTTGCAAAGTCGAACCGGCTCTGGCAAATCTTTGCTGGCTGAACAAATTTTTGCAATGTTTGAAGGAGCGCGTACATTTAGAGTGCAGGCAAGCAAAGAACAGCAGCCGGACACATATTTTGGTGGTTTGAATATAGAACTTCTCAAAACCGGTAAAATTGCTCACAACACAGAGGGCTCGCTTGTTGAAAGCGAGTTTGGCTTTATTGATGAAATTTTTGACGCCAACGACTTTACGCTTCGCGCATTGCTTTCACTGCTCAACGAAAGGCGACTAGTGCGCGGCGTTCAAAATGTAGTATCGCCTATTCACACTGTCATTGCCGCCACAAACTATCTTAGAGTAAGTGAAGTTACGGAAGCAATACTTGACCGATTTTTGTATAAAGCCGTTATTCTGCCGGACAAAGACCCATTGGTGCAATTCAAAATCACCGCGCAATATTCTCAACATTCCGGACGTGTAGTTGCTCCGCCTAAAATTATACCATACGCAAGATTAAAAAAACTGCGCGACATGATAACCGGTTCGGACACTGGTCTGAATTTTGCCATCAGTGCTGAAACGCTCTATTTTATCAATTTGGTCATTCGTCATTATGAATACTCACGCAACCGTGCATTGCGCGAGAAGAACAGAGGCGACGCCACATCGCATTATGGAGATTTCTATATTTCTCCGCGCTCGCAAGCAAAAGCTTTAGATCTGCTTCGCGCAATAACATTTATGAGCGGACGCACGCTCGCCACACCCGACGACGCCGAAAAACTCCACCTCATTTTTGCAACTGTTGGAATGCCAGATGAAGTGCAGATGTTCCGCCGCTCATTTGAAGTTATTCGCCGCTCGCTCACAACGGGCAATGGATTTGAACAAATACGTATATTATTAGCATATGCTACTTTGCTTGAACAAATAGAGCAAGACCGAACAATCTTGCAAAATCCATTAGAAACAACACTTTCCACCACACAGCTTCGTCGCACGCTCTTAGAATGGGTAAAAGAAAAAGTGGCAGGAATTGACCAGACTGTTTTTCACAACAAGCGCGTTCTCGAGTCATTTATCCGCGAACTTGTGCCTGTATGCGATGAAGTGCGCGAATTAAAATTAGCCCTCGAAAAAGAAACAACACGTCTATTCCAAACAATTGACAATTAAATATTGTTATGGCGTTTTGCTATAACAACTGACAATATTCTTGACAACATCAAATTTTATTGCCGCACATTGCTTTTATTTATTGCAGTAAATATATTTTTATTAAAATATCAGCAGATTGAAAAATATTCAGAACAATCAGCGGCGGTTGTTGCATAAAATTAACAATTGCTGTTTAATGTAAATTTTTGCATTTTTACGCCTACATTTACTCTTTGCAGCAATTTAGGACGTTAGCTGTACATTATGATAATTATTCGCGTTATTTATGCTGCAATAATGCATTTGTTAGAAATAACAGCGCCTTTATTATCTAATAAGCTGAGGCAGCGGCAGCGCTTATGGCGTGGTACAATACAAAAGGCGCATATAAAAATTTCCGAGCTGCAGCAGCCTGTCATTTGGTTTCACGCAGCATCTGCCGGCGAGTTCGAACAAGCGAAGCCAATTATCGAACTGCTCAACAAAAGCAATAAAAAACACACAGTCATAGCATCATTTTTTTCGCCGTCTGGATATAATTCGCATCGCAATTATCAACATGTTGACGCTGTAGTTTATCTGCCTCTTGACGCATATTTTTCTGTTCAATATTTTCTTCACAATATTCAACCGTCGGCAGCAGTTATTATACGCTATGAATTATGGCCTGAATTATTTCGGCAAATTCACCAAGCAAATATACCTTTATTTCTCATATCAGCCACATTTCCGACTCGACGCATATTACCGTTAACTTTGCGCTCCATGTTGCGTTCTATTACTGCGATTTTTACGGCCAATAAAGAATCTGCCGAGCGCTTTCGATCTTTCATTACTCCGCCAACAACTCTTATTTCATCATCGGACACACGATTTGACCGCATTCGCGCCGCTGTTCAAGATGCATTAAATTCGTCTGACGCCATTCTGCCGGACAATATATTTTCGCCGGATGATATTGTAGTTGTCATGGGCAGTTCTTGGCCTGAAGACGAACAATTAATTGCAGGCGCATTAGAATCAAAGCAGTTCATTAATATACGCTGCATAATTGTGCCGCATGTAGTTACGCCAGAGCATCTTCGCAATATTTCTGCGCTTTTTCCTGATGCTGCCACACTAAGCGAACTGAATAGCAAGCCCAATTACCGTCATATTATCGTTGACAGCTACGGTAAATTGCTGCAACTCTACAGCAAAGCGAATATTGCATATATTGGCGGAGGATTTGGCGCAGGAGTTCACAGTGCAGCTGAGCCGGCCGGTTATGGCGTGCCAATTCTTAGCGGTCCAAACATCAAGCGCTCGCCCGACGCTATAGCACTGCATAAGTCAGGAGCGCTTCAAATCATTCGCAACGTTGATGAGTTAGTTCGAGCACTTAGCTTGCTTGCATTTTCGCAAGAGGCGAGATTAGAAAAAGGAGCAATTGCGCGGCATTATATCGAGTCGGGCATAGGCGCCAGCAGTATTATTGTAGAGAGGATTTTAGCAGAATTAGAAAATGACAAAAGCATATTCTAACCTCTCTTAAAATTATATTCAAGATTCTATATTCAAAATTCGAAAAATAGTTGCTGGAAGCATGTTAAAATAGGAAGCCGCTGAAAAGCGGCTTCCCAAATAGAAAAAGAATAAGGTGTTTTCCTAAACTGCTGAAAAAGCTTCATGAAGAAATGCCGACTTTTCCTGCTCATGCACTTTGGCGTGACCTGCTGCCGGACTTGCGCTGCTTTTGCGCCCAGCATACATAAGCCGTTGATTTACCATCAAACGCTGCTGCAGCAATGGCATGATATACGACCATGCGCCCATATTTTTCGGCTCTTCCTGCACCCAGAATACTTCTCGCGCATTGCCATAGCGCGACAGGATGCTCGATGCTAGATTTTCGTGAAACGGATACAACTGCTCAACGCGAATAACAGCTACATTTGTAGCGTTGAGCTTTGCGCGTTCTGCCATGAGATCGAAATACACATTTCCTGTGCAGAATATCAAACGCTCTATAGCGTCTGGCGACGCTACTGTATTGTCGTCAAGCAGTTCTTGAAAGCAAGGTGCGTCTGTAAATTCTGACAATACAGAAATTGGACGGCGCAAATAACCTTTTGGCGACATGACAATCAAAGGTTTGCGATTGGGCGAAAGAACCTGACGACGCAAAGCATGAAAATACTGAGCAGGCGTTGTGAAATAGCATACATACATATTGTTCTCGGCGCAGAGCTGCAGAAAACGCTCAAGCCGCGCTGATGAATGTTCAGGTCCCTGACCTTCGTAGCCATGTGGCAGAAGCATGGTTAGGTTCGATAGAATATTCCATTTCTCCTCGCCGCTTGAAATAAATTGATCTATAACTATTTGTGCTCCATTGGCAAAGTCGCCAAATTGAGCTTCCCATATCGTAAGCCCCTCCACATTGATAGTACTGTAGCCATACTCGTAGCCCAGCACTGCCTCTTCAGACAAAGGACTATTGTAAATATGCAATTTGGCTTGATCATCCGAGAGATGATTGAGCAACACTAATTTTTCTTCGTTTTGATAATCAGAAAGCACTGCATGGCGATGACTAAATGTTCCTCGCCCGACATCTTGTCCCGTAAAGCGAATTGCTTTTTTCTCTAAAAGCAAAGAACCAAATGCTAGCGACTCGCCCATTGCCCAGTCAATAGCCGGCGTTAGAGAGTCCAGCATCACACTTCGACGATGCAGCAAATCAACTACCTTTGGATTTGGATGAAACGTTTCCGGTAAAGTAGAAATTTTAGCAGCAATAGAACGCAGAATTTCTGCAGACACAGCTGTTTTTACCGATGCAAAAATTGTCGAATCGTCATTGACGCGATAGGACGTTTGCTCTTCTTCAACTTCGCGATCTGTGAATGCTTCATTCAGTTCATCACGAAACTGATGCCCGATGCCGTCCAATTCCTCCGCAGTTGCAACTTTTTCTTCAATAAGCTGCTGGCGATATTTTTGGCGGACTGGAATCATTGCGCGAATTTTTTTATAAAGCAATGGCTGTGTGTAGCTCGGCTCGTCCGCTTCATTATGTCCGTATTTTCGATAGCAATAGAGATCTACCACGACATCCTCGCCAAAAATCTGGCGATATTCAAAAGCAAAAAGAGCGCAAACACGCACTGCTTCAGGATCGTCGCCATTTACGTGCAATATAGGTACTTGCAACATTTTTGCAAGACCTGTGGCATATGGTGTGGACCTGCTTTCATGCGGCAGCGTGGTAAAGCCAATTTGATTATTGATGATAATATGAATAGTGCCGCCTGTTGCATATCCCTCCAATCGAGCCATATTGAGCGTTTCAGCCACAACGCCCTGTCCTGCAAAAGCAGCGTCGCCATGCACTAAAATAGGCAATGTCTGCACTTTTGAATCTTCGTTATATGTGTCGTCAATAGCTCGGGCTATGCCTTCTACAACCGGGTTTACCGCTTCGAGATGGCTCGGATTTGGCGCAAGAATAACATTGATTTTATCGTTTTTACGCGAAACGAACGTGCCTCGCGAGCCAAGATGATATTTTACATCACCTGAACCTTGGAATGATTCCGGGTCTAAGCTGCCTTCAAATTCGTCAAAAATTTTCTCATACGGCTTATTGAGCAGATTCACCAAAACATTGAGTCGCCCTCTATGAGCCATACCAATCACAACGCCTCCAAGCTTTGCCTCTGCCGCCATTTCAAGAGTTTTCTCAAGAAATGTAATGGTGGTTTCGCCGCCTTCAAGCGAGAATCTCTTGCTGCCGATATACTTTGTGTGCAAATACTGTTCAAATGCCTCGGCTTCGAGCAAATGTTTGTATGTGTGGATTTTTTCTTCTCGAGAAATATTTACAGTAAAGCGATTTGGCTCAATTTTATTCAATATCCACTGACGCTTTTCCGGCTCTTGAATATGCGTGTATTCCAACCCTATTTTCCCACAATATGTGTCGCGCACCATATCTATAATGTCGCGCAAAGTGGCGCGCTTCACGCCTCCAATGCCGCCGGTATCGTATTCACGGTCGAGATCCCATATTGTAAAGCCATAGCTTGCCGGATCGAGTTCGGGAAAATGCCATGACTGCAAGCCCAATGGGTTTACATCTGCAAGCATGTGTCCGCGCACACGGTAGGCATGTATAAACTGCGCCGTCAGCGCTTCTTTGTCTAATTTTCCAAGCTCATCCTGCGAACCGAATGGATTCAGCCGCTTATCCACACGCCATTGCACCGGATCGTAGTGAATCTGAAGCTGTGCAAAAATCTGATCGTAAAATTTTTCTTTGCCTAAAATCAACGAGTGAATATAAGCCAATAATTCGCCGGATTCCGCACCCTGAATTATGCGGTGATCATATGTGCTGGTAATAGTTACTACTTTGCTAACTGCAATAGTAGAAAGTATTTCCGGCATAACTGCCTGAAATTCAGCCGGATATTCCATGGCTCCTGTGGCAATGATAAGCCCCTGACCTTCCATCAGCCGGGGCACCGATGTTACTGTGCCGATTGTTCCGGGATTCGTCAGCGAAACTGTAGCACCCATCAGCTCGTCCACAGTAAGTTTTCCGTTTCGGGCACGAGCAATCAAATCGTCATACGCGAAGCAAAACTCCGCAAAATTCAACGTTTGAGCGTTTTTTACTGACGGCACAACCAACATGCGCGAGCCGTCTTTGCGAGTAGTGTCAACTGCTAATCCGATATTGATTCCTTCGCGTTTTATACGTGACGGCTGTCCGTTTGCCATTGCAAACGCATCATTCAGATTGGGATATTTGACCAAAGCTCTAACTATTGCCCAAGCAAAGACATGCGTATAGCTAATTTTCGGGCGGCGACGGCTTGCGAGAACTTTATTGATAACGCGACGATTCTCTTCGAGAGCTTTTACCGGCACAACGCGAAAAGACGTCGCCGTGGGAACCGTTAAACTCTGCATCATATTTGCTGCAATTTTAGCAGTTATTCCGCTCATCGGTTCGACGGCGTCGGACGATGTAGGCATATATGCAGGCGTAGGCGCAACTAATGCCGGCGGCTTCATTTCGCTTGCTTGGGGCTGTTGCGCAACTGGCGTCGGCTGCACACGTGCAATAAGGTTTTGTGGCGTTTCTTGACGGGAAGCCGTCAGAGATGCGCCGTTTGAATCTATATGTGAGATAGAAGCTGTCGCTTTCGGGGCCGCCGCAGTTTGCTGGGATGCAGCAGATAAAATGCCGTCTTCGGCATAAGGGTTATGAACAGAAAAATATGCCTGCCAATCGGCGGGAACAGATGAGGAGTCGCGCAGAAAATTAGCGTAGAGATCCTCAATGTACGCGCTGTTGAGCGTTACCATTACATAATTCCAAGAGATGAAACAAGTTTAAGTGCAAAATTACGAGAAATTTACGCTAAAATCCGCATTGACGGCAGCATTGTGTTTTTTTCATAGTTTTTAATTGTCTTTTGCTCCCTCGGCAATCCATGTTCTCATACCAATCTGCTGCTTTGCGGTAATTCTATATTGAAACGAAAGAATATGCGGCAGTTTCCCCTCGATAATTAACTGCAATTTGCTTTGATCCGGTTTGCCCGCAATGATTAGTCCGGGCGATGAATAGAACGAGGAATATGTTCTGAGCGAAATGCCTGCTGCCGGATTATCATCGCCATGACAACCGGAATAGGCGCAGGAAAGTCCTAAAAAGGGCTGCACATGCTGGCGATAGCTAATATTCGAGTCAGGAAAGACAATGTCCTGCGGATTGCTTGCTAATGAATTGCCGCAGGCGACAATGCTGCACATTAACAACGTAGCCGCCGCAACTTTCAGTAATATTTTCATGGTAAAATTAGATGTTTCAGCGACGTTTTCAATTGCTTTTAATAGCTTTCTTCGCTGTTTGGGAAACTGCGCGAGCGCACATCTTCCGCATAATGCCGAGCCGCATCAGTAATGCGGCCATGCAACGCTTCATATTGACGTACAAACCGAGGATTGAAGTCAACCGTCAGTCCAAGCATATCGGCATAGACAAGTATTTGACCGTCACAACCGGAGCCGGCTCCGATGCCAATTGTAGGAATATTAACTGAGTCAGTTACGCGTTTTGCCAATTCTGCGGGAATTTTTTCCAGAACTATGGCAAAAGCTCCTCGCTCTTCCAAGAGTTTTGCATCGTTCAGAATAGTTTCCGCTTCGTCGGCCTTTTTGCCTCGAACGCGGTACGTGCCAAATTGATGAATGCTTTGCGGAGTCAGTCCTAAATGTCCCATTATGGGGATTCCCGCTTCGGTCATGCGCCCAACGGCTTCGGCAACTCGCTCGCCGCCCTCGATTTTTACTGCACCTGCACCGGCTTCTTTCATCAGTCGTCCGGCATTGCGAAACGCTTCTTCGAGTGAAACCTGATAGCTCATAAACGGCATATCTGCCACAACGAGCGCTCGGCGCACTCCGCGATTTACCGCCTTAGTATGATAGATTATATCCTCGAGCGTTACAGGAATGGTCGACTCGTGTCCTTGCACCACATTTCCCAATGAATCGCCCACAAGAATCACGTCAATCTCGGCATCGTCAAAAATTCTGGCAATCAAGGCATCGTAAGCCGTAAGCGCAGCTATCGGACGCCCTTTGCGCTTCATCTCGGCAAGCTGATTGGTGGTAATACGTCGCAGCGGTGCTGAATGAGTATGCCGCTCGCTGTCCGCCGCTGTATTCTCTTGTTCTGACATGACAACCTCTGCTAACAATAAATCTACATTTGTTTACAAATATAGCACAACATTAGAGCCATAATGGCTGAAAGTCGAAAATTTAATGAAAATGAGCGTAAATATGGCTGATGCTGCAAATTGCATTTACTTATTGCTTTATGTAAAAAAACCGCTTATTTGATCGAAAATTTAACAATGTCGCCGGGCTTTAATTTAATGCGTTTCTTTCTTGATTTTACAGGCGCTAGTATAAATGCGGGCTTTATTGTTTCAGCATATTCCACCTTTTCGCTCAGCGACCCAGCTTCGACTTCGCTCAGCGACCCAACTTCGACTACGCTTTTATCTTTCATCAATGTGAGGACGTTGAGGAGTTCACGCGCACGGATTTCTACTCGGGCGTAGTCATTACCGGATTTATTCAATGCTTCAAGCTCTTCAAGCTCGGCTTGCAACTGTTCGATTGTCATGGAATCCCTTTATTGTGTGTGCGCAAAAATACGCTTTGCGGCTCTAAATATAATGATGTTACGATGGGTTATTTCGGATTGGTGCGTATAACGGAGGCGGTGGCAGTAGCAATTTTTTAACTTCGCATGCTGCATGTTCAAACGATGATCGGGTTTTGTGTTCGCGCCTATCGGGGCTGCGCCCGGGGTCAGCTGACGACGTCCGGACGCTGAAGAAAATATGTCCTCATTAAGCCCTTGCCTTTAATCTCTATTTCGCCGCGCTCGACAAATTGTGTGGGCAATAGTTTATCCGACAGCGCCGCTTCCATAAACTCCCTGCTAACTTGTATCTTGCCAGCCGAGCCGTGACTCTCCATTCTGCTTGCGGTATTCACTGCGTCACCCCAAAGGTCATACAAAAACTTATTCTCGCCCACAACACCAGCAACAGCATGACCGCAATGCAAGCCAATGCGAACTTCTATCTCCGGAAGCAATCCGATATTTGATATGTCGCCAAGATCTGAGGAAAATGAAACAACGAGCGAATTCATTACTTCCATAAGCTTAAGCGCTGCGCTGGCAGCGCGAAAGGCATGATCTTCTTGCGCAACAGGAGCTCCCGCTACTGCCATGTAGGCGTCGCCTATGGTTTTGATTTTCTCTAATCCATATTCCCGCATTACATTGTCGCAAGCGCTGAAAATCTTATTCAGCAAATGCACAAGCTGACGAGATGTGACAGCGCCAGAAAGCGCGGTGAAATCTACTATGTCCATAAATAATATGGATACACAAGCGAAACTGTCCGCTATCGGATTCTCGCCTTTGATTAAGCGCATTGTTATCTCTTCGGGAAGTATATTGTTGAGTATCCTTTCTTTCTCCTGTGCGCGGCTGCGCTCTATGGCTATTTTCCTTTCTGCGTCTTGTTTCTCAGCTTGCTTCTTTGCTTCCTCGCTTTGCACTTCTTTTTCTATGTCATGGTATTTTTTGAAATAGACGCCGGACTCTTTCCAACGCTCTTCGCGCTCGAGCAGTTCTGATAGCGCTAAGCAGCTTTCATAGAGAGTGAGTTTCGTGCCAAGCTCCTCGCTCATGGATATGGCTTTGAGCAAATACTCTTCCGCCTTTGCTGCATCAAAGCCGTCGAAGCCCTCTTTTGCATACACTTTCCCGATATTGCAGACAGCTATTGCCGCGCCGCTTTTATTGCCGAGTTCTTCATGCGCAGCAAGGGCTTTGAATAAGTATTCCAATGCGCGGGGATAATCTGAGAGATCCGAATACACATTCCCGATACTGCCGGTAACACTTGCTGCGCCTCTTTTATCGCCGAGTTCTTCATACGCAGCAAGGGCTTTGATAATGTATTCCAAAGCGCGGGGATAGTCTGAGAGATTCGAATACACAAGTCCGATATTGCCAGTAACTATTGCCGCGCCTATTTTATCCCCGATTTCTTCATGCATCGCAAGGGCTTTGAATAAGTATTCCAATGCGCGGGGATAATCTGAGAGATCCGAATACACGGCCCCGATACTGCCGGTAACACTTGCCGCGCCTCTTTTATCGCCGAATTCTTCATGCGCCGCAAGGGCTTTGAATAAGTATTCCAAAGCACGGGGATAATCTGAGAGATCCGAATACACGGCCCCGATACTGCCGGTAACCATTGCTGCACCTATTTTATTGCCGAGTTCTTCATACGCCGCAAGGGCTTTGACATAGTATTCCAAAGCGCGGGGATAATCTGAGAGATCCGAATACACAGTCCCGATACTGCCGGTAACACTTGCCGCGCCTATTTTATTGCCGAGTTCTTCATACGCCGCAAGGGCTTTGAATAAGTATTCCAATGCGCGGGGATAATCTGAGAGATTCAAATACACAATTCCGATATTGCCGGTAACATTTGCCGCTCCGCTTTTATCGCCGAGTTCTTCACGCGCAGCGAGAGCTTTGACATAGTATTCCAAAGCGCGGGAATAATCAGAGAGTTGCAAATACACAATCCCGATATTGCCGGTAACTCTCGCCGCTCCGCTTTTATTGTCGAGTTCTTCATTCATCGCAAGTGCTTTGACATAGTATTCCATTGCGCGGGGATAGTCAGAGAGATACAAATACACATTCCCGAGAATGTTCCATGCCTTTGCTTGCAATACTTTGTTTTCTGCTTGCACCGCAAGGGCTAGAGATTGCTCGGCTATGAGTAGCGCTTCCTGCGCAATGCCGCGATTTACTAGCGATGTGGAAAGCGCGAGAGAATCCCCGCTTCGACTACGCTCAGCGACCCAGCTTCGACTACGCTCAGCGACCCAGCTTCGACTACGCTCAGCGACCCCGCTTCGACTACGCTCAGCGACCCAGCTTCGACTACGCTCAGCGACCCAGATTCGACTACACTTTTATCTTTCATCAATGCGAGGACGTTGAGGAGTTCACGCGCACGGATTTCTACTCGGGCGTAGTCCTTACCGGATTTATTCAATGCTTCAAGCTCTTCAAGCTCGGCTTGCAACTGTTCGATTGTCATGGAATCCCTTTATTGTGTGTGCGCAAAAATACGCTTTGCGGCTCTAAATATAATGATGTTACGATGGGTTATTTCGGATTGGTGCGTATAACGGAGGCGGTGGCAGTAGCAATTTTTTAACTTCGCATGCTGCATGTTCAAACGATGATCGGGTTTTGTGTTCGCGCCTATCGGGGCTGCGCCCGGGGTCAGC
>JBDHXA010000042.1:0-26012 GCA_039810485.1 Chlorobiota bacterium
TAGCAGTTTTACCTCTTGAAAGCTAATATCTACAAGATAGGGGAGCAACTATAAAAATCGTTTAGGACAGGATTGAAAGAAAACGTATTTTTAACATTCAAATTTTCATATAAACTAAAACGCCTAATAATTTTGTTTCAAAGCAGTGGCTTCCATACAACTTCATAATATTAGAAAATATTTTGACAATCAATTAGTACTAAATGATTTGTCGCTGACTGTTAATTCAGGCGAGTTTGTAACGTTGTTTGGACCAAATGGCTGCGGCAAGAGCACTTTGCTTTCTCTAATTGCTGGATTGGAAAGACCCGATAGCGGAAAAATTGAATTTGCGGATGCAAAGGACAATATTCCTCGTTTTGGGTTTGTTTTTCAGAATTATAATGAAAGCATGCTGCCTTGGCGTACAGTAGGAGGCAATGTCGAGCTTGCCTTTGAAGCCATCGAAACTCCAAAAGGAGAGCGGCACACGCGCGCTTTTAAGCTACTTGAATCTGTTGGTTTGCAAGACAAATACGATGAATATTTCTACCAGCTTTCCGGCGGCATGAAGCAGCTAGTCGCTATTTGTCGGGCAATGGCTCAAACTCCTGATATTTTAATGCTTGACGAGCCTTTTAGCGCTTTGGACTATACTGCAATTCGTTCAATGGAATTGGAGTTGCTGCATATTTGGGAGCAAAGCCAATGTACGGCGTTATGTGTAAGCCATGATGTAGATGAGGCAGTATTTCTGGCTGATCGCGTTGTCGTGCTTTCTCCGCGTCCGGCAGCAATACGTGGAGTGGTGCAGGTTAATATGCCGCGCCCGCGAACGCAAGAAATGTTTGCTTCGGAAGAGTTTTCCTCTCTTAGAGGCGAGGTGTTGCGCCTTTTTGACTATGATAGACGATTGAAATGACTTTGCATGCTTTTGGATCTATGACAATGCAGCGGCTGCTGCCTATAACCGCAATTATGATTGTGTGGCAAATAATTGCATGGCTTCAAATTGCACCTTTGGTTATTGCTTCGCCATTTTCAGTGCTAACGGCCTGCTTACAGATGTCAATGACAGGTGCTTTGGTAATAGATGCGGGATTAACTTTATATAGAACATTATGCGGATGCCTGATTGCAAGCATTGTTGGAATTCCTTTAGGTCTTGCGATGGGCTTCTCTGACAGAATTTATAGCGCTTTAGAATTTCCGGTTGAGTTTTTTCGCAGTATTCCTGCCACGGCGTTACTGCCTGTATTTATGTTGCTTTTTGGCATCGGCGAGTTGTCTAAAATAATGCTGTCCGGCTATGCTGCTGGTCTTACATTGGCGCTAAATTCTATGTATGGCGTTCATGTGGGGAAAGATTTAAGGAGACGAGCCGCGAAAACTCTTGGCATTAAAGGATATGCTCTTTTTCGAAAAATAGTGTTTCCAGAAGCATTGCCTCATGTTATATCTGGATTGCGCATTTCATTATCGCTAAGTTTGGTTGTAATTATTGTTGCAGAAATGTTTGTGGGAAGCTCCGCAGGGCTTGGAAAGCGTATAATAGAAGCGCAGCAAATCTATCGAATTGATGAAATGTACGGGACAATTTTAATTTCAGGAATTATTGGTTATACGCTAAATCGTCTTGCGCTCGCAGTTGAACGTCGTTTACTGCATTGGCGCGGCAAATAACTGCATGGCAAGCAAATGCAGTTGAATGAGTTTTTTTTGAAGGCGGATTCAATATAAACAACTTGTTGCATCATTGTGATATATTGGAGATTAACGCAAATAATTTTATATAACTTTGCAACGCTATATTTTTATGAGCGAAATTGTCGAGCAAGACGAGCGTTTTTTGCAGCGAGGAGTCCATCGTTTGCTTTCTGACCCTTCCCGCCTATGGCGAAGTGAAAATGGGCGTCAATTTCAAGTGCTGTCGCCTGGCAGAATAAATCGTCATGAGGGGCCTGACTTTCTTGCGATTGCTCTGTTTATCGGTGGAGAAGTGCTGATAGGAAATGCTGAATTTCATCGTGAGGCGAGCGATTGGCATTCACATAATCATTCTGACGATCCTCGCTATACCAATGTTATTTTGCATGTAATTACGCGCAACAATGCTGTGGCGCCAGAAGGCGCTGAAACTTTGCTGCTAACTGCGGAAGAAATAGAATCTGTATCTGCCGTGGCGCCAGATCATCTGCAGGATGATGGAATGGAGCTTCAGCATTTTGCTCTTTTGAGAATATTGCGCAGAACAGCTGAATGTTCAGCTCTTTTGAAGCAGTTTAAATCTGATAAAGCTTTTGCCGAACACACTCGAACTTTCCTTTTGTCAATAGCAAAAAAACGCCGGCGTCCAATTCATTCTGCCGATGACTTAAGCCGCCTTGCAGATAAGATTCAAAATACATTCATGGCTCAACTTATAGTCAGAGCTTCTAACACTGAGACGCTGAGTTTTTTTGATGAAATGTCGAAAGCGCTAAAAACTAAGATTGATTATGAAGGCGATAAACTGCGTCATGAAATAGCTGTTAATTGTTTTTTGCCGATGATGCTGAGCGTTGCAAACGAGATGCTCCGAGCCCAAATCTTTCTATGGTATTGGTCTGTCAGGGCATCAAATGAATACGGCATGCTAAAAAGACGCTTTCCGACATTGTCTCAACAGTATTTCTGGCAGCAGCAAGGAATGTTGGAATATATTCGAGAACATGGCGAGCGAGGAGAAAATATTGCAGCCGAATCAATTGCCAGTTATAATTTTGCAGATGCATTGCATTTCTATAAACAAGCTGCTGCTCCGGTCGCTGACAATGTCATTTTACTTGCTGATTTTTCTGAGTATTCCGATGAAATTGATTTTATTAAATAATATCAATTTCAGATAGATTGATAAAATACTGCAATTATGAATACGCTTTGCCAATACTGGGCGAAATTTGGGCTGCCGCTGTAACAAATATATAATAAAGAAACTTAGCAGCAACTTTGTCGAATCTGCATATTAGTATGAACGTATTTTCATATATCCGTAATTGGCTAATAACCTTTCTTTCAGTAACTTGCATTATTGGATTGCTGATTTCCATCAATGGATGTTATTCTTTTACCGGCGGATCAGTTTCTCCATATTTGAAAACTATCACGATAACAACTGCTTCCGATGAAAGCGGTTTTGGAAATCCTAGTTTTCGCGAGTTTTTAACACAGCAGCTTATTGCTAAATTCCGCAGCGATAATACTCTCACATTAACAGATGATGCAGCCGATTCTCGATTGACATCGGCTATTGTATCAATAAACGATGCTACAATAGCCGTCGGCGCAGGCGAGTTAGAGCGGGAGCGCAAAGTGAATGTAACCGTCCAAGCAGAATATCACGATGCAGTTAAGAACAAGCAAAAATGGAAGAAATCATTTTCAAGCGCTAAAATCTACGCAATTTCTGATGGTCAGTCAGGTCGCGAACAAGCAATTATTAACGCACTTCGAGACATTTCTGATGATATGTTCCTTGAAGTTGTTTCTGAGTGGTAGATAAAAAAGACAAATTATCATTTTTTCATTTTTTGGAGTGGATTCCGCCTGCTATGGAGGATTTTATACTCTTAGTGTATTTTGCTTCTCTAACTGTTCTTTTTGGATTTGGTCTGCACGGCTTGGTGATGATTTATTTCTATCACAAAACGTCGCATAATCCACCGCGCATAACTCCGGAATTGCAAGAATTTCCAATTGTTACCGTGCAGCTTCCTTTTTATAATGAGTTGTACGTTGTCGAGCGTCTTGTGCGTTCGGTGTGCGCATTAGATTATCCGAAGGATAAATTAGAAATTCAATTGCTTGATGATTCAACTGATGAAACCGTTGATTTGTCACGCCGTTTAGCCGCCGAGTTTCGCGCGGCCGGTTTTGATATAATTGTGCATCATCGCACTGATCGCAGCGGCTTTAAAGCAGGAGCGTTGAAAGAAGGACTTGAATCGGCAAAAGGTGAGTTTATCGCTGTTTTCGATGCTGATTTTGTGCCAAAATCTGACTTTCTGCTCAAAACTGTGCCACATTTTAAAAACACACAAGTCGGTATGGTGCAAACTCGCTGGGAGCATTTAAACGAAGAATACTCATTTCTCACACGCGCACAAGCTCTTGCGCTCGACGGGCATTTTGTCATCGAGCAGCAAGTTCGGAACAAAGCAGGATTTTTTATCAATTTCAATGGAACTGCGGGCATCTGGCGCAAATCGTGTATTACCGATGCAGGCAATTGGGATGCCGATACTCTTGCCGAAGATTTAGATCTAAGCTATCGAGCGCAGCTTCGCGGCTGGAAATTTGTATTTTTGAACGACGTAACCTCGCCTGCTGAACTTCCGGCTGATATCAATGCTTTGAAAACTCAGCAGTTCCGCTGGACTAAAGGCGCCGTAGAAACCGCTAAAAAATTGCTTCCATCTGTGTGGAAATCTTCATTGCCATTGAAGGTTAAAGCTGAATGCACGGTGCATCTCACAAGCAATATCGTTTTTCCTTTCATATTATTAGTGGCAGCGCTCAATATCCCGCTCGTCATTATCAAAAATGAAGTTGGCGGCTATGACGAGTATTTTACGCTCATGTCTATCTTTGTTTTAGCATCGATTAGCACATTCATGTTCTATTTATACGCGCAGCGCGCCATTCATCTGGACTGGCGCAGGCGCCTAATGCTTTTTCCGATTTTTATGGCAGGGAGCATGGGGTTTGCGGTTAATAATACCAAAGCTGTGTTTGAAGCGATTATTGGAAAAAAATCGGAATTTAAGCGCACGCCTAAATATCGCATTGTAGAGCAAGGAGACAATTGGAAAACAAAAAAATATGTGCAAAAAAAGATTGGCGCCGCCGTTGTAATCGAGCTTCTTTTTACACTCTATTTTCTTTATGGCATAGGCACTTCGCTATATTACCTTGAAATTGCGGCCATACCGTTTCAATTAATGTTTCTTGCCGGATTTGCCACTGTCGGATCTCTATCGTTGCGCCATGCATTAGGCCGCTGATACAAAAGAATATAGGATATAAAATAACAAGCGCCGCCTTAGCTATGAAAAGCAAAAGCGGCGTTTGTTGCATATGATGTCAAGAAAAGCTCTCTGGCTGATGAAAATTCTTACGAAATGCCGTATTCTTCCATTGGAGGACAAGCGCAAATCAATGTCCTATCGCCGTACGTGTTATTTACACGCCCGACAGCTGGCCAAAATTTTCTTTCACTTACCCAAGGCAATGGAAATGCAGCTTGTTTGCGAGTGTAGGCATGATTCCATTCGTCTTTTGTAACATACTCAGCGGTATGCGGAGCATTTTTCAAAGGATTGTCCGTGCGGGAAAGCACGCCATTTTCAATGTCGGAAATTTCTTGACGAATGGCGATCATTGCCTCGCAGAATCGGTCAAGTTCTTCGAGCGGCTCGCTTTCTGTCGGCTCAATCATCAATGTTCCAGGCACGGGAAAAGATACTGTCGGCGCGTGAAAACCGTAGTCCATCAAGCGTTTGGCAATGTCTTCCACTTCTACTCCGGCCGTTTGCTTGAAGTTTCGCATATCAACAATCATTTCATGCGCTACGCGGCCATTTGTTCCTACATAGAGAATTGGAAAGTGCGGCTCAAGACGCGCTTTGATATAGTTGGCATTTAAAATTGCCAATTTAGTGGACGCAGTCAGTCCGCTTCCGCCCATCAATGCAATGTATGAATATGAAATCAGTATTATGGAAGCGCTGCCCCATGGCGCAGCAGACACTGCTGTGATTGCGGCGTCATAGTCGAGAGACACAACCGAATGGCCGGGCAAAAATGGCGCAAGATGAGAAGCAACACAAATTGGCCCCATGCCTGGTCCGCCTCCGCCATGCGGAATGCAGAAAGTTTTATGCAGGTTCAGATGGCATACGTCAGCGCCAATAATGCGCGGGCTTGTAAGTCCAACCTGTGCATTCATGTTAGCGCCATCCATATATACTTGGCCGCCGTGGGTGTGAATGATTCTGCATATTTCCTGCACGCTTTCTTCGAATACGCCATGCGTAGAAGGGTATGTAATCATCAAAGCGCTAAGGTTGTTTGAATATTGCTCAGCTTTAGCGCGCAAGTCATCAATTTTAACATTACCGGACTCGTCGCATTGCACTACAACGACTTTCATGCCGGCCATTACAGCGCTTGCTGGATTTGTTCCATGAGCAGATTGCGGTATTAGCGCTACGTCGCGATAACCTTCGTCGCGGCTTTGATGATAGGCGCGGATAACAAGCAAACCTGCATATTCTCCTTGTGCGCCTGCGTTTGGTTGAAGCGATGCAGCATCAAATCCAGTTATTTCGCATAGCCAGTGCTCAAAATCATTAAAAATTTGCGCATACCCGGCCGCTTGATCGCGAGGAACAAATGGATGAAGTCCGCCAAATTCACGCCATGTGATTGGGATCATTTCGGTTGTTGCATTGAGTTTCATCGTGCAGCTTCCCAATGGGATCATTGAGTGAACCATCGAAAGATCTTTATTTTCAAGGTGCTTCATATAACGAAGCAAATCATGCTCCGAATGATAGTTATTAAATATCGGATGCTTCAAATATTCGCTTGTTCTTTTAGCAAATTCTGGAATTTTTTTGCTTGAGTTTTCAACGATCTGCTCAATATCTATCGCGTCATTTTGAGTGGCAATATTTGATGCAAATATCATTAATAGATCTTTTACATCGGAAAGTGTTGTTGTCTCATCAAGCGAAATGCCTATTGTGCCTGCCTCGTCGTATCGCACATTTATTTCGGCCGTTTCAGCGGCGATGCGAAACTCAGCTAGCGGCAGCGCATTTGGCAAATTAACGGTTAATGTGTCGAAGTAACTTTCATTTACGCTGCATCCAAGCTGTTTCAACCCTTGCGCAGCCACACAAGCGAGCGCATGAACTCGCTCAGCAATCTGCAACAGCCCTTTGGGGCCATGATAAACTGCGTACATTGAAGCAATATTTGCCAATAGAGCTTGTGCAGTGCATATATTGCTCGTTGCTTTTTCGCGTTTAATATGCTGCTCTCGAGTTTGCAGCGCCATGCGATATGCCTTATGGCCGGCTGCGTCAATTGATACTCCGATAATGCGTCCGGGCATTTGGCGCTTATATTCATCGCGGCATGAAAAGAATGCTGCGTGAGGTCCGCCATAACCTAAGGGAACCCCAAAGCGCTGCGCAGAGCCAAATGCAATGTCTGCGCCAAATTCACCCGGTGGGACAAGCATAGTAAGAGCGAGTAGATCTGTGGCGGTTGCAACTAAGCAATTATTAGCGTGAGCATCATTGCAAAGTTCTCGATAATCTTGTATTGAGCCGTCAGAATCAGGATATTGAATAATTACTCCAAAATAAGATGCGTCAAGCGAAGCTACATGATGATCGCCAATGACAAGCTCGATGCCAAGCGGACGGCATCGAGTTTTCAACACGTCAAGCGTTTGAGGAAATAATTTATTGGAAGCAAAGAGTTTGTGTGCATTTGTTTTAGAAACAGCATGCATGAGGTGCATTGCCTCGGCTGCGGCTGTAGCTTCATCAAGCAGCGAAGCGTTTGCAATTGGAAGTCCAGTCAGATCAATAATTATGGTCTGAAAGTTGAGCAGCGATTCTAAACGCCCTTGTGCAATTTCCGCCTGATAAGGTGTGTATTGAGTGTACCATCCCGGATTTTCTAAAATATTTCTGAGGATTACCATTGGCGTCAGCGTATCATAATATCCCATGCCTATATATGATTTGAAGATACGGTTTTTTGACGCGATTGTGCGAAGCTTTGCAAGAAAATCATGCTCCGATTGCGGCTCGCCAATATTCAGCGGTGTTGCAAGGCGAATAGCCGGCGGAACTGTTTGTTCAATCAAAGCATCTAATGAATCCACGCCAATTTTGTTCAGCATTAGCCGTGTGTCTTCCATGCTTGGACCAATATGACGGCGCTGAAAACTATCGGCTGCTGTTAATCGAGTATTCATAAAAACTTGAGTTTCTGAAACAATTAATGGTAGAAGCAATGTAAAAATACGGGAATTTATCGAGCATTATTACTGCTGTCTGTTTAGACGATAGAATAGTTGATTTCTCATAACATCAGTGAGTGGACCATTATACTTCTTCATAAATGCCTACAAATAAAAAAGCAAGGTTACTAAATTATTACACTCAATTTCTTAAAATATGTACGGCATAGCTTTTCTTAGTTCAGTAATTTTGCTGAAATCTTGTTATACTTTTATAAAGTAGCCGATGAAGAAAACATATTTACTTGATGGGTTGCATTGTGCTAGTTGTGTTTCCCGAATAAAAAAAGCATTCGCCGCTTTGCCTGAAATACAATCATCTGTGATTACAATTGAAAGAGCAGAGATTGAATCAAATGCTGAAATTCCTTTAGAGCGTTTGCAAGTAGCAATCGAATCGGTTGGCATGTATTCTATACGTCAAAATTAACGGGTTTGCAACAATATTAAGTTAAAATCTATGAGCCTACTCCGAAAAGTCATGCAATATATCAAATCAAAGAGAACGTGTTAAAAAGTACAGTATTTACTTATTTTCAAGTGAAAAACGGCAAAAAAAAGACTTTTTAGTTCTTAAAAGATATGCTTTTTAAAAACAAAGGAATTTTTTGTCTGTAATTTTTGTAAAATACCTTTTCGGAGTGCGCTCATCTATTAAACCATTTTTTCACTTTTTCATTATCTTTTATGACATTACGCAATATGCTCGCAATAGGCGCCGCACTATTAACAGCCATCACTTTAGCATTTGCAGGGACATCAATCACGCAAACTATCCATGTGTTTGGAAACTGCAATTCATGCAAAAAAAGGATTGAAAAGCCCTTGAAATCTCTCGATGGAGTGGAAAAGGCATCGTGGGACAAGGACACTAAGCAGCTTACAGTTACATTCGATCCTGAAAAGGTAAGCGAAGTAATAATTCGCAAAGCAGTTGCTGAAGCAGGATATGACACTGACTCATTGCGAGCAACGAATGAATCGTACTCTAAATTGCCAAAGTGTTGCAAATATCGCGACGGCGACCACGAGGAAGAATAGGCTTAACGCAATAATTGCAAGCATTGATATTCATTGCAGCTTGCGAAGTTGTTGCACATGCCGTGCAAATAAATAATCCGGCAATGATCTTTTGTTGCTATGCTGAGCAAGAGAAGAGTGCCGGATTTGTTTTTGTTATATGTTTAAATTGCTGTAATTCTATAGAGTAATTCTATAAAACAGCTATAAATATAAAATGCTTTTATGCTTCGAAAAATTATTCTCATTTGTCTTGCCTTGGGACTTCCGGCGGCAATATATTTTGCGTTTCAAAATGCGCAGATTGAAACTCTTTCTTACAATGCTGCTTTGATTGAACATGGCAATAAACCGGAAACAGATCAAACTAAAAAAGTTCGCATACATGCAGTTGTCATAATAAATTCAGTGCACCAATCGCCGGGCGCAGAGATTCCTCAACAATTCTATGCGAAAGATGCTGAAGGCACTGAGTTTGTAGTAAATTACGATGGAAAATATCCAGTAGATGGGATAAAAGATGGAATGCAACTTGATCTCTATGGTCATCCGCACGGCGGCAAACCTCCCATTTTTCATTGCTCTCAAATCATGAAATAAAGAAGCGGTTACTTTTTCATTTCTTTTTTGCAACGGTCTTTTTTGCAGGTGTTGCTTTGCTCTTGCTCTCTGATTTCATTGCGGATGTCTTTGCGGGAAATTGCTCTTCCGCCAATTTCCGACAATCTTCCAATGTAAGAACTTCTGGATTGGTGTTTCGCGGAATTCGCACGTTGTTGCTTCCGAATTTTATGTATGGCCCATATTTGCCTCGCACAATCCTTACGGAAGCGTCTTCAGGAAATTCTTTTATTACAGCGCTTTGCGCAGATTGACGCTTTTGTTTAATTAATTCAATTGCGCGTTCTTCTGTTATTGATAATGGGTCGTCAGGCGATTCGATGGAGCAGAATTGTCCGTTATGTTGAATATATGGCCCGTATTTTCCCAATGCAACTTTCATTTCAGCGCCCTCAAAAACTCCGGCTATGCGCGGAAGTTTGAATAGGCCAAGAGCTTCATCCAATGTTATAGATTCTAATGAGAGATTGGAAGGAACGCTGGAAAATTTAATATCTTGTTCGCCGGCTTCGCCAATTTGAATCATTGCTCCGTATCGTCCGTATTTTGCAATAACTTTTCTGCCAGACAGCGGTTCAATGCCAACAATGCGATCTTTGCGAACAGCTTCGCCCATTGCGATTTCCACAGTTTTATGAAACGGACCATAAAACTCATCGAGCATTGCAACCCATTGTTGATGTCCTTCGGCAATTTCATCGAATTGTTTTTCTACTGTTGCAGTAAAATTATAGTCCATAATTTTAGCAAAGTATTGATTCAAAAAATCGGTGACAATGCAGCCAATATCGGTTGGAAAGAGCTTTTGCTTTTCTGCTCCATACGATTCTGTTTTAATCTCTTTCGTTATCGAGCCGTTGGAAGCAAGAGTTAAAATGCCGTAGTCCCGCTGTTTTGCGTCACGGTCTTCCTTCGCTATGTAGCTGCGCGATTGAATTGTTTGAATCGTTGGCGCATAAGTTGAAGGGCGTCCAATGCCAAGTTCTTCGAGTTTTTTCACTAAACTCGCTTCGGTGTATCGCGCTGGTGGTTTTGCAAATTTTTCAACTG
The DNA here is from genome assembly GCA_039810485.1 of Chlorobiota bacterium. Taxonomy (GTDB): domain Bacteria; phylum Bacteroidota; class Ignavibacteria; order Kapaibacteriales; family UBA961; genus JADZAA01. The sequence continues at coordinate 10,751 of JBDHXA010000042.1, forward strand.
CTGTCATTGAGTTGAATCCCAAATTTTCGTCAACTTTTACTGCTGGCAGCAATCCTTCATTCTCTTCATCGGCATCATCATCGGTCGTCTCGCCATATACTGCAAGGAAACCTTCAAACTTCAAAACTTCGCCTTTAGCGATTAGATTATCCGGCGTTGTAGAAATGCCAATAGTGATAATTGTGCGCTCCAACTGTGCGTCAGTCATTTGCGACGCAATCGAACGCCGCCAGATAAGTTCGTACAATCTTCGCGCATCTTTGTCGGAAGCATCTATTGTTTGCTTGTCAAACGAAGTTGGTCTGATTGCTTCGTGAGCTTCTTGTGCGCCCGCTGTTTTGGTTGCATAGCGTCGAGTTTGCGAATAATCATTTCCCCATGATTTCAACACTTCGCTTTTAGCCATTTCGAGAGCAGCTTCAGAAAGATTAACCGAGTCGGTTCGCATATATGTAATATGCCCTGCTTCGTAGAGATCTTGCGCAAGCTTCATGGTTTTTGTAATGGAAAAACTGAGCTTTCGACTTGCTTCTTGCTGCAAAGTAGACGTAGTAAACGGTGGCGAGGGAGTTTTTTTAGCAGGTTTTACTTCCAGACCTTTTACAAAGTAATCTGCGCCAATGCAGCGAAGCAAAAACTCTTCAGCGCCGTCTTTCTGCGAAAATTTTTGTGGCAATTCAGCGGTAAAAGCTTTGTTCGAGTCGAGAGAAAAAACATTGGCAGTTATTTTGAACGACGAGGAGCTTTCAAATCCTAATATTTCGCGTTCTCTCTCTACGATAAGGCGCACAGCCACCGATTGCACACGGCCGGCAGATAAAGACGGCTTTACTTTTTTCCAAAGGACGGGAGACAGTTCAAAACCAACCAAACGATCGAGAGTGCGACGCGCCTGCTGTGCATCAACCAAGTTATAGTCAATATCACGCGGCTTGGCAAATGCAGCCATTATTGCCGATTTTGTAATTTCATGATATACAACGCGCTTCACCGCTTTGCGGTCGAGGTGCAGCTCTTCGTATAGATGCCATGCAATAGCTTCGCCTTCCCGGTCCTCGTCGGTCGCCAGCCAAATCATTTCTGAAGCTTCGGATAATTTTCGCAATTCGGACACTACTTTTTTCTTGTCGTTTGGCACTTCGTATCTCGGACGAAATCCATTGTGAATATCAATTGCAGTATCTTCTTTTGAGAGATCGCGAATATGACCAAACGATGCCTTGACTATATAATCATTGCCAAGATATTTTTCGATGGTTCTTGCTTTTGCAGGCGACTCTACGATAACTAAATTTTTTGCCATGTGCGAAATATCAATAATTTTCAGTTGTTTATTTTAAATGCTTCAGATGTTTTGGAATTTACTGCACGTTATAACGCTCATTGTACAATAGTTAGCATAAACTTCAATCTCTCTGAAATCATTCAGAAAGAATAAATTAGAAATAGAATTATTTCTGTTTGTTAAATTCACAAGCGGCAATATCAGGGCATGAAGCGAATATTTGCCAAGAATGCTTGAGCGGCCGAAAGCCGAATTGACTGCACACTTTTTCCTGCAAAGCGTCGAGTTCGCGCTCGTGAAATTCTATGATATGGCCGCATTCAACACAAATCAAATGATCGTGGTCGGGCATCCTTGACGACAATTCAAAATGTGCGCTGTCGCCTTGGAAACGATGTTTTACCAAGATAGCGCATTTTGTCAACAAATCTAATGTAGAGTAGATTGTAGCGCGAGAAATACGGTCGCCTTTTCCACTCATGTAGAAGTATAAATCGTCGGCATTAAAGTGGCGATCAAGCTCTGTAATGCGGTCAAGAACTCTATAGCGCTCTTGAGTGTTTCTGTAATTTTTCTTTTTTAGAAAGTCGGAGAATTGCTGTTTTAATTCGCCAACTTCTACATCGTCCGAAGCCATAAAGACAGATTGAAATAGATAATTTTGACTGAGTGTTTGATGCTAATTTACGAGAATTGAGTGAAAGTAGAGAAAAAATCATCCGAACATCATCAAGCAAAAAGACAGCGAGCAATGAGTATTATAGGCAATTACGAGTTTTTATTTGATTAATTTTGTCTGATATCCGCATGTTGAAAACGGAGCTTTCTGCGATGATTTTGCGATGAATATTGACAAAATATCAACACAGCACAAATCTGCAAGGAAGAAAAAGATTTATAATTCGAAGAACAATATTTCTAAAATCGTATGTCAGAATTTGATAAATATGCAGCTAATTATCGGCAAATGCACGCAGATAACGTAAAAGTGTCGGGCTATGAACCATCTTTTTTTGACGAATACAAAGTGCGGGAAATGCACCGCGTTTTGGATATCGAAAAGAGAGCGAACGACTCGCTCAATTTTCTTAACTTTGGCTGCGGAATTGGTAAAAGCGAGCCGTTTATTGCACAGTATTTTCCAAACGCTCAGATTTTGGGCTGCGACGTGTCATCTGAGTCAATCGAAATTGCAAGAAATAACAATAAAGAGTTGAAGCGAACTCGGTTCGAGCATTTTGAAGAAGGCAAGCCGCTGCCATCTAACGAAACTTTTGATGTAATTTTTATTGCTAACGTTTTTCATCATATTCCCCATGTATTTCATGGTGAAATACTCCGCGATTTGAGGGCGCATCTCGCTCCAAAAGGCGTTCTGTTTATGTTTGAGCATAATCCTCTCAATCCCCTGACAGTGCGCACCGTTAATCGTTGCCCTTTCGATATTGACGCCGTACTGCTCAAACCGTCTTATGCTGTTTCGCTTTTTTATTCAGCTGGATTTGCTCGCATTCAGCGAAATTTTACTTTGTTCTTTCCTCAATTTCTAAGCATGTTCAGCCGATTTGAGCCGTTCCTCAGATGGCTTCCGCTTGGTGCTCAATATTATATTCGTGCGGAAAGATAATCAGTACATTCAAAGTGTTTTGATGTGGCAAGTTAGAGCGAATTTACAAAAGTTGGAGCTGTAACAATTATGCCAGCCGAATATAGCAAGAGCAATTTGCTAAGTTGTTATTATCTATGAGTTACGTCAGCGTGTAGTAATCTTTGTCTTCGTTGGTGTGTATATTCAAAACGCCCGCGCGAACAAGGCGCACAAGAAGTTGCGCTGCGCGTCGGTTGGATATATTGACAAGATGGGAGAAATCCTTGATAGTGGCGCGCTTATGAACTTCGAGGAATTGGAACAAACTGCGTTCTTTATCGCCTATGCTCATGCGTAATGGGGGCGCATCAGGCCGCATGCCACGCAATATCCGCACCATTTCGCGGCTTGCCAATATAGATTCTTCGCCTTGCCGTATATAAGCTCTGCGTTGGTTCGGGGCTTCATTGTCAGAAGTAAAAACGCGATGCGGTTTCTGACTGCTTTCGAGAATATGCACAACAACGATATCTTTATAATCAAGTTCAACAATCTCTATAATTGGCTCAATGGCCGGCTCGATAAAAAAAGCGCAAGCGTGCATAACTTGCGCTATTTCTTCTTTTTCACTGCGAACGCCTATAATTGTCTTGTCATCATCAATGCCTATGATTAAAACTCCGCCTTTTGTATTGGCAAATGCGCAGATTTCTTTAGCAATTTTCTCACCAGACGTGAATTTGCGTTTAAACTCTGCACTTGTAGATTCTCCTGCCGCGATAATGTCGCGCAATTCTTTGCGCCGCATAGTGTTGTGCTTCTTGATACTTCAATGAGTCAATTATAAATTGTTCTTTGTGATGGGTTGAGTCGCGCAAAATACGCTTCTATTACAAGCAATAGTAGTTAGTTTTTTACGTATTTCCGTAGATGTTTGGGGACCCACCATTCATTAGGATTATATCCCGGGCGCGCCGAATAAAACTTTACTCCTTGCAGACGCGAAGTGTATAGCACCGGGCTTACGGCATTCCACAGAAAAGTGTATGGCTGCTCGTCATGCACAATTTGCTGGAATTCCTTCATCAATGCAGTTCGCTTATTCTCGTCAAATTCTAAACGGTTCATTTCTATGAGCTGATCGGCGCGTCTATTAATAAAACCGCAATAGTTAGAGCCCTGATTATTTGCTTGCGATGAATGCCATAATTGGTATGGATCAGAAGGAATAGGATCGTTAATCCATGCGCCGATATAGGAGTCAAACGAACCCATGCGAGCATTCTGCTGGAAAACGCTCCAATCAGTTGGGATGACATTCATGGTAATCCCTAATTTCTTGAACTCATCGGCGAGTAGCAAGGCAATATTCTGCCGCGTTTCATTGCCGATATTTACCATCATAGAAAATGTAAAGTTGGTTTTTTTCCCATTTATAACTTTGTCTATGAATCCGTCGCCATCAGTGTCGCGCCATCCGGCTTCGTTCAGCAATTGCCGTGATTTCTCAAGATTATAATCATAGGGGACAAGCGATGTGTCATACTCGGGACGATCGGGATATATTGGGCCATTTGTAGGTTTTGCAAAGCCCAGCATAACAGTTTGTATGAGCTTGTTGCGGTCAACCGCATGGCTAAGAGCTTGGCGAACGAGTTTGTCGGCAAATAGAGGACGCCGCATATTCCAGCCGATATAAGTATAAACAGACGACATGAATTCTGATTTGACGACAGAGCGAATTTTAGCGGTATCTATGGAGTTTACAAAGAGTTTCGGCGGCACATATTCCATGAAGTCAACATCGCCGTTTTTAATTTCGGTAACCGCTGTCGGGCGATCAGGTATAATTTTATATATTATTTTATCGGGATATTGCATCATGTTGGGGTTTTTTCCAGCGTTCCAATACTTTTCATTGCGAGTTAAGCGAATGTTCTGGCCGGTTTTCCACTCTTCCAAAATATACGGACCTGAACCAATGAGCAATTTAGGCGAGCGAGAACAATCCGGCTTGCTGAACCATGCCACAAATTCTTGCATAGCAGGATTTGCCTTTGCTTTGTCGAAGTCATTGGTTTCATCAAACGAGTATTTGTCTGTAAGCCCTTGCGGATCGAGAGTGTGCTTTGGAAGAATTCCGATATTGTTGCCAAGAGCATAGTCAGCCATAAAATACGGCTTGCGCATAATGAACTTTATAGTATGGTCGTTAATTTTAACTACATTAGCCAGATCCTCCACGTAATTTCTCATAGCTGCGCCCTCGGCTATTAGCGGATTTTTAAGAGCTTTGAACGTAAAAATTATATCGTCGACAGTAAGAGGATGACCGTCTGAAAATGTTGCATTATTGTGAATTGTAAAGGTATAGGTTAAATGATCGTCAGAAATTGTCGGCATTGCTATAGCAATATTCGGCGTCAAAGATGCAGTTGAAAAATCAATATCGAGCAATGGCTCGAAGATGTTTTTATAAATATTGGAAGCGCCGGCATCGCTGGTTGTAATAGGATTCAAGCCATTAGGATCGCTTAAATCATGCACGACAATCCAATCTCCCTTTTGCGGTTTGGCCTTGTCGAAATCGGCAGGCAAATCATCGTGTTTTCTTGGACAGCCCAATAGCGCCATTGAAATTGCAAGTGAGCAAAAAATCGTAATTCTACTCGTTGATCGTCCGTTTTTGAAAGTAATGTTCATGAGATAATGATAAGCATATGTAAAATAGTGTGATAATGCCATATTCAGATGAGAATAATCAAAGAGCACATAAAAGCGCAACAAAATTACGAAACCATGAGTTTATGCTCAATATGGTTTGACAAAGCGAAAACTCCTATTTTTCTCCAAGCCATGCTTGCTTTAGTACGACTCTTGCCATCGGATCAAGCGGATAACCATGCACGTATGGCTGCAAAAGACGATAGTGCATTTCATAAAAAAGCATAAGAGCGGGAGCATCTGCAATTGCAGTAGTTTCAACATGCAGGTAAAGCTCTGTACGTCGCTTACTGTCCATTGTCTGCACAGCTTCCGACAAGGCGGCAGTTGCTTCATCGTTGCGATAGCGCGTACTGTTTGGATAGCTTGGAAGGCCGGGCTGAATTGGAACAAGAGAGCCGTCCAATAAGTTCAGAAAGTTTTCCGGGTCAGGATAATCGCCATACCATCTCGTTCCCCAAAAATTGAGTTTCCCTTGCTCGGCTAATTCGAGCAATTCAGCAAATTGTATGATTTTAATGGAAATATGTATGTTTAGGTTTTCGTTCAGCATCTCTTGAAGCGCCTCGGCAACCTGCACTAAACGCGGTTCTTGATAGATATGCAATGTTATTTCGGGGAAACCTTTGCCATTTGGAAACCCAGCTGAAGTAAGCAAAGCGCGAGCTTTTTCAGGGTTAAAGTTATAGCCCTGAATCGTTGATATGTCATAGCTCGGCAAAACTGGCGGCGTAATACCATGGATTGCAGGCATGTATGGCAAGCCGCGCAATACATAGCGCACGATTTTATCGCGATCAACTGCATAAGAAAATGCTCGACGTACATCGGGGTTACTAAAAGGAGGTTTAGTGCAAAGAAAATCACAAAACCATGTGCAAAGAGCCGGCTTTGCCTGTAATACAAAACGGCTGTATTCTTTTGTTAATGTTCGAGTTTCAGTATTGAGAATTTTGCCTGCATATTCGGTTGGCAGCGTAAAACATTCTTCTAAATTTCCACTTTCAAACTCATTTAATTGGAGCTTGTCATCTTTGATAAACGACACAGTAATTTCATCAATATACGGAAGACGATTGCCAAACTTGTCGTGCTGCCAATAGTTAGAATTCCGACGCAGAAGGATGTGCCGGTCATGCTGCCACTCAACAAATGCAAACGGGCCGGTGCCAACCGGATTCTGGAAAAAATCTTTTCCGTAGTATAGAACGGCTTCGTGCGGCACCACGCAGCTGAACGAATTTGCAAGCATGAGTAAAAATGGCGCATACGGGTGGATTAATTTGATTGACAGAGTAGAATCGTTATTTGCAATAATTCCGTTTAATATAGCAGCGGTATCGCCATGTAGGCGCGCTTCGTAGAACTCATTAGCGCCGATGATTTTATCTTTAAATGCCCAATAATGTACAGTGCGGGTGGTTGGATCGGAGCATCGCGATAGTGAATAAGCGGCATCGCGAGCTGTCATGCGCCGACCTTTTCCATTAGGAAAGCAAGGATTGTCATGGAAATACACATCGGTGCGCAAATGAAAGGTATATTGCCTGCCATCTGCTGCAATTTCCCAGCTTTTAGCAAGTTCAGGTACAACACCCAATGTTGAATCGAACGTAATTAGACGGTCGAAAATTTGCAATGCAATATCATCGGAGAGTTTGCTGTTAATAATAGCGGGATCGAGTCCGTTGGGATTGCCTCGAATCATATTTATGCGAAAGCTGCCGCCTGATGTAATGCCACCTTTAATTGTTTTGCGATGTTTTTCTTCTTTGGTGTTGGTGCAAGAAGCTAGTATAGAGATTGCTGCTACAATGGCGGCAATATGCAATAGCGAGCAAGTATTAATTTTTCTGTTCATTCGTTAAAACGTAAAAGATGTGCGAGTTATGCTTATGTTGTGTGCTTTATGAAAGCGGTATAAAATCAAACTACAATAAATCTGCGTATTTGCCAAAAGCGCTTCTTGACGATGCTTTTATTTTAGTACAGCAAATGCCGGTATTTGACCAATGTGATTGCAATCTGATAAAAAGGAATATGCAGAGGTTCTTCAGTAAATGAACCGAAAGATGTCAATAATTATGTAATTTTGTCGAAAGCATAATCTGTTGAATTTGAAATTTACTATACGCTTAGAAAGCATTTTGAAGCATCATTTTTTAACTGTTAAAAGTTTTTCATTTGTCAACATATAATCGTCTTATTACGTCTAAGACTCATATATATGTCAGTATGAGTAATTCTAAAATTTTAAACGCGACAAAAATACTTTCACAATACAATCAATATTTTTCAATCTAAGGTAATTTTATGAAAAAATTTATTATCGCGGCAATTGCAACTTTATCATTTGCAGCAATTAGCGCAATAGCGCAGCCAAAATTGGACATTGTAGGCGGCGACACCTATAATTGGGGAAAAGTAAATGGCGCGCAATCACCGCTAAAAGCCGTTGTCGAAATTAAAAATATCGGAACTGAAATTCTGAAAATTAGCGAAGTAAAGCCCGGTTGCGGCTGCACGGGAACGGTAATAGACAAGAAGGAAATAGGCCCGGGCGAAATTAGCAAAATTGATGTAACGCTTAATGTTGCCGGCGTAAATGGTCCGCTGACAAAAAATATCAGCATTATGAGCAATGATCCTGCAACGCCAACGAAAGTTCTTTATTTGAAAGCAGAAATAGCTCGTGCCATAACAATGTCGCCAACTCAATATTTAGTATATAATAGTTTAACAGTTGGTCAGCGAAGCGAAGCAAAAATTACTATTAAAAATAACAGCTCTGAAGAAGTTACTCTTTCCGACCCTCAAATAAGCGAGGGTATGACTTTAAACATGAAGAAAAGCGTAGTAGTTAAGCCCGGTTCAGAATATGAGCTAATCGCTCAATATACGCCGAAAACAAAAGGATATTTTAGCGGCAATGTCAAGATTAAAACATCGAATGCTGATTTTCCCATGCTCGATATTCCTGCCTATGGAAATGTGATTGAGCCAAACTCACCTGTATTTGTGCCAAAACAAAATTAAAATAGAAGCAGGTATTCTAATGAAAATGCTCTGCCGGCACCCGCCGGCAGAGCATTTTTGATTGAAAAACTGTATGGAAAAAGATGTCAGCTGGGCAAGCCAACAACATGCATGTCGCTACCGCTGAGCGAGGCAAATTTTACGTTAAAACTTTGCAGTTCTTTCAGCCTCAGAGATGTAATATCATCGAATGCATGTATTCCACTGCCCATGACAGTGGGTGCGATAAAAAAATGAAATTCGTCTATCAATTGATGGCGAAAAAAAGACGATGTCAATTTCCCTCCGCCTTCGAGCAGAATTGAGCTGATTTTGTGGTCAGCCGCAAGAATTTCAAGAGCTTCGCAAATATTTGTTTGACCGTTTTCATTTAATTCAACGCCAATCACAGTAACTCCGGCGTCAATTAAATTTCGTGCTTTTAATTTTTTTTGATAATTATTGCCGCAAATTACAATGGTGTTCGAGCGATTATTGTCAGCAAAAAGCTTCAACTCCCAAGGCAAAGAAAGTTTGGTGTCGAATACTATGCGCTTGGGATTGCGCCCCTCAACCATGCGAACATTTAACGTAGGATCATCGGCCTTTGCCGTTGTTTTTCCGATAGCGACTGCATCTAATTCAGCTCGTAAAATATGGACTCGCCGCCGGCTTTCTTCGCAGGTAATCCATTTTGATTCGCCTCGCATATTAGCAATGCAACCGTCTATTGTTTGCGCGGTTTTTGCAACGATGTATGGCAGCGATGAAGTTGCGTACTTTGTGAAAGCGCGGTTTATCCACGCACATTCTTCAGCCAACACGCCGGTAACAACTTCAATTCCTGCTTCTCGAAGCATAGCAATGCCGCGACCTTGCACTTTTTCAAAAGGATCTTCCATGCCAATCACTACGCGCCGAATTCCTTTCTCTATAATTAATGAAGCGCAAGGCGGCTGTTTTCCTTCATGCGCACATGGCTCTAAATTAACGTAGAGAGTTGCGCCGGCAACATCTTCCGAAGCTCGATTAATGGCGTCTGCTTCGGCATGAAGTGAGCCGTAAACACGGTGCCAGCCCTCAGCAATGATACGTCCATCTCGCATCACAACACAGCCAACCCGCGGATTTGGGCTTACATGTCCGCTGCCTCGAAGAGCTAGTAAGACAGCATGTTGCATTGCTTGTTGATCGTTCATAAATGTATGATTTTAAGGTGTATTAAACTAAATTGTAAGTCGTATTCCATTTCGATTTGGAGTGATTATTGGCATTGAACCGGTTGTAATGCCAACAGAGCTTTGCTTATAGCCGGCAGATTCGAGTGAGTGAGCAAATTCATCTGCATACTCTGCCAATATGTCTCGCGAAGAATTGTTCTCTGCGTAAAATCGGGCTGTTATTGCTTGTTCGAAAGATGACAAGTGTATTCCGATTAAGCCAAGCGCTTCAGATTCGACAGACAGCGAAACAGAATAGTGAGCTGCGTGTTCTTTTTGTGTGCGCTGAATAGCAATTTCTGTTGTCATATTTCTATCTGAAGCAACCCAAAAACGCATTGGCAATCCGGCTGCTAATGCGCAAAGATTCATAAAATAACGGCTTTCTATTGTTTTGATGAGAGATTGAGCGATGGCGGCAGCATTATGAGGCGGTTCAGCTCGCAATAATTCAGCTAATAAGCCAAAAAGAGACGAATCTCTGCCGCCAGTTTTTCCAATCATAAAAAACTTGATTTTATCTCGTACATCTCGCAACGGATCGGCAACGGCAGAAAGCATGGTTTCGATGCGATCGCGGAATGGGAGATATTGGCCTTCAAGTGAATCTGCAAGTTTTGTGATAAGATTGTAAAATTCTGATTGCGACATCACCGAAGGTATGGCTTTCTGAATAGATTGCATATTCAACGCAACACCGTGACGGTGAAGATCGACTGCAAGGCCAACTGCATTGCTTTCCGGCAAATTAAATTGTGTGCAAATAGTTTCGACAGCATAGGCAAAGGCAGAAATATCGCCTTTGGATACTATAGGTATATAATCAGCCAAAGCTTGTATTGAAACTTGAATAAGTGAATTTTGTGGAAAATTAAAAACTTCTAAAATCGCTTCAGGCGTATTCTTGCGGATAATTGTCGATGGAATAGCATAAACTGTCCAAGCATCGCCTGGAGAAATAATGCCGTATAAAATATCGCCTACAGAAAATGCTGGCGGCAGCTTTAGTTGAATATCCTTATTTGGAAGTCGAATTACAGCAATTCCATCCGAGCCAATTTTTGAAATTTCGCCTCGCAACGGATTGTCATGTCTATTACGATCAAGATCAAAGAACTGTCCGCTTCGTCTATCTTTCGACTCTGCATGCAGTTGCGCAATTCCACCAATCTCGCTGACCGCCGGAATTGTCGAATTAATAATTGTTTGCATATATATTCTAAAGTTTTTAATGAATATACAGCAGTTTTCGCGCCAAATTATTTGTTTTAATTGATTTGCTCATGGCTGTCAATGAATTTAAACAACTGAGAATTATTTCAGTCGTTTTTCTTTTCATTTTTATTTCGTCTGTTTTTTATAATTTCAGAAAGAAAAATTTGCTGCGCCTCAAATGTTTTTTTGCATTTTATTTCAGGAATATAGTACGAGCCGTCGGAACGGAGACGCCGTGATTTGACGTTGTCTTGCCAATAAGTTTTAAGTATGTGAGAAATATGGGTTTTATTTTTTGAGTCAAGAATAGGTGCAAGTATCTCTACACGTCTTTCGAAATTGCGAGTCATCCAGTCGGCGCTCGACAAATAATATTCAGGGCTGCCATTATTCCCAAAACAAAATATGCGGCTGTGTTCGAGAAAACGCCCCAAAATGCTGCGGACCTCAATATTTTCACTCAAACCGATAATGCCGGGGCGCAGGCAGCAAACGCCTCTCACAAGCAGCTGGATTTTTACTCCTTTTTGCGATGCATGATATAGAGCATTTATAATGTCTGTATCAGCCAAGCTATTCATTTTTGCAATTATGCGACCGGGATTTTCGGCAGTATGATTATGCGCTTCTCGTGAAATAAATTCTATCAGCCGTCTTTTCAGATTGTCGGGAGCAACTGCAAGTGCTTCCCATTCTTGATGATACGAATATCCTGTAAGCATGTTAAACAGATGAATGCCATCTTTAGCAAATTCTTCGCGCGCAGTAAAATATCCTACATCAGTGTAAATTCTAGATGAAATTTGATTGTAATTCCCAGTACTTATATGCACATATGTTCGTAGCATATTTTGCTCTTTTCGGACTACAAGAGCAATTTTACAATGAATTTTAAGGCCTGCGACTCCATAAATTACATGAACGCCTTCGCGCTCTAATTCGCGCGCCCAAAGAATATTGTTTTCCTCGTCGAACCGAGCTTTCAACTCAATAAAAGCGGTTACATGCTTTCCCTTTTCTGCTGCTCGTTTTAATGCCTCAACTACCGGTGATGAGCCGCCTGCGCGATAGAGAGTGATTTTTACTGCTAAAACCTGAGGATTGTCCGCGGCAGACTGCAAAAATTTAACCACGCTGTTAGTGAAAGAATCGAATGGATGATGCACCATTATATCTTGCTTGCGTATTGCATCGAAAACTTCTGCGGAATTTCCCTGAAATTCTGGCAGAATGCGCGAAGTGAAAGGAATATCTTTTAAGTGTCGCTCATCGATATTCATAAGCTCCATAAAATCCGGAAGATTCAACGGTATTTCAGAAACGTATATGTCGTCGCTCTCAAGCTCTAATGAATTCATAAGCAATCGAAGAAGAAATTTTGGCATTGTTGTTTCGGCTTCAATTCGAACCGCGGCGTATCCCCATCTTCTCTGACGCACTTGCTCTGCCATTTCAGTTATAAGATCTCCGGCTTCATCTTCCGCAATTTCTATATCAGCATCGCGAGTTAAGCGAAAGGTAAAGGAATCTTCCACTTTATAGCCTGGAAAGAGAATTTGCGCTTGATGTTGTATGATTTGCTCAAGTAAAACAAAGTGATATTCATCGGAGTTTTTAAGTGGAACTAAACGAGGCAAAACGAAAGGAAGCTGCACAACAGCGATTTTCCGTTTATTTTCAAGAGTCGCTTCATCTTGCAGAACAAATGCAATATTTAAGGAACGATTGATAAGACGAGGAAATGGATGCGCATTGTCAAGAGCCAGAGGCGTGAGTATTGGAAGAACGTCTTCGATAAAATACTTGCGCAGCATATTTTTCTCATTTGCAGACAAAGAGTTGTAATTGTTAATAATAACGCCTTCTGATTTTAGTTTCGGCAAAATATCGTCCAGTAAAATTCGAGCATGTCTTTCGAGATTAGGAAGTAATTTCCTGCGGATTTCGGTTAATAGCTTGCGCGGAGACATACCGTCGGCTGAGGGATCGGCTACTCCGGTTTCTATTTGCTCTTTTAAAGCCGCAATGCGGATCATAAAAAACTCGTCGAGATTCGAGCAGAATATTACGAGAAATTTCAATCGTTCAAGCAAAGGATGCTTCTCATCTGCCGCCTCTTCAAGAACGCGATTGTTGAACTCAAGCCAGCTAAGTTCCCGATTTATATAATGCTCTGTTTTATCGAATAAATTGAGAGGTATTTCAGAGTCAGGCATTGTATTAAGCAAATTTGTAGTTGTTATTCATATTTTGTGTTAAACTCTGACGTTTTGAATACAAATAATTGTATAATTAATATGGCTGTATTTGATAATTGTATTTTAAATTGCAATCAACAGATTAAGTGAGTTTTTCACATAGAGTAAAATAAAAAAGCCCGATTTCCATCGGGCTTGCAATGCTTATTAGTTTTTATAATGTTAATGCGTCAGTTGGTGATGATATTCTTCGTCAGCTCTAATAAAATGATCAACAGCTTTATGCAAATGCGACATTTGTTCTGTCAAATTTTCTGCTTGCTCAACGACTCCAATTAATGACTGGGCAGAGTTGGATGTAATATCAGATATTTCCTCTATTTCTCGAGCTATTATATTGCTTGTAGTGGCTTGTTCTGAGCTTGACGCTGCAACCTGCTGCATTAATTCGCTTGTATTGTGAACTCTGTCAATTATGCGCTTAATTGCATCTGCCGCTTGTGTTGCTGCTGCGCGGCCTAATTCGGCTTGTTGCGCTCCAGCACGAATTGATTTTACGGCCGATCCCGTTTCTTGCTGAATCTTTCCCACCATTCCGGCTGTTTCTTGTGTTGCTTTCCTTGTTCTTTCCGCTAATTTTCTTACTTCATCAGCCACCACTGCAAAACCTCTGCCTTGCTCTCCAGCGCGAGCCGCTTCTATGGCAGCATTGAGGGCAAGCAAATTTGTTTGGTCAGCTATATCCTCTATTACTTGTATTACTTCGCCTATCTGCTCGCTGGATGATCCGAGCTGTTCGATTTGTTGAGATGAAGTTAAAACAATTTTCGAAATAGAATTCATTGTTTCGATAGTTCCAAACACAACTTCTCCTGCCTTTTCAGCGTCCTCAAATGCAGCCGTAGCTTCGGTGTTCGCATGTGTTGTAGTTTGTGCTCCATCAGCTATTGTCGCATTCATTTCTTGCGAGGCGCTTGAGACTGATTGCATCTGTGCAGTTTGACGATCCAATCCTTGTGAAATATTTGCCGCGTTTTCCCTTATAGTATTAATTGCGCTAGTAATGCGAGAAACAGCATGAGTTATATTTTCAAAAGCAGCGCTCAATCCTTCAGACAGTTTATTGAATCCTTTGTAAATTTGACCGATTGCGTCGTCTGAATCACCGGTAAGCCGAACTGAAGTATCGCCTTTGGATAGGCGGTCCATAGCGCCGAGTATTGTGGTGATGCTGCCGATAAGACGTTCATTTTGACGTCGTTCAACAGTTTTTTCTTCCTCTAATGCCTGGGCGGCCGTTACTTTAGCATCGTGTAATTGTTTCATCTCACGGACGCCAATCACGCATGAATAAACGAGCACAATATCCTCAAAAATGACCCAACCGGCATGTTCAATTACTCGCCATATAGTCGCATAATCAACTCCAAAAATTGACATTGTAAAGAATAGCCCGCGCACGAAATGATCAAATGCAACGATTACGGTTGCCGAAATAATAACCTTCCAATCACGATAAAATGCCAAAAAAGCCAAGGATGCAAAAATGTGGAAGTGTGTCTCAATTCGACCTGCAGTTAGGTGTATCCATAATGCGCTAAACAATACTTGCGCAGCGCCTATGACATGGCGTGTAAAAGCTTCTCCTCCAAATTTTCGGGAAAGAAATATAGGAAAAAGCGTTAGCAAACCGCCTAAGCCCAAGGCAGTCAAAACATGAATATGCATAGCACTCATAGAACCAGTCCAAACCTGTGGCGATACAACAATGGCAATACCAATAGATACAAGCCACTGAATTGCCAATAAGTAACCGAGCATCTTATCGGTACGGGCATAATTTCCGCGCATTTCAGCTTCAAATGAAGCAATTGAGCCAAATGATTCTGAAGAAGTTTTATTCATAAAATCTTTTGTTATAGTTTAAAAACTTAGAAATAGGCGGATTCAACACTGAAGTGCAACACATTTGTAATTATCAGTAAATACTTGAATTGGAGTTTTCCATCCAAGTATT
>JBDHXA010000043.1:0-25930 GCA_039810485.1 Chlorobiota bacterium
TGAGACGCATAGACAACCGTCCAAGGAAAATACTTGGATGGAAAACTCCAATTCAAGTATTTACTGATAATTACAAAAGTGTTGCACTTCAGTGTTGAATCCGCCGCATAATTGGCGTTGTTGATAAATAGAATTGATTGTTTAATGACGGGCAAATGCTTATTTTCTAAATGCTTCAATCTCAATAATAATTATTTTTAATTTTATGTCTTTACCGCTTAAAGTTGCATTTCTTTGGCATCAGCATCAACCTTATTATAAAAAACAAAATGAATTTATCTTGCCATGGGTTCGCCTTCACGCAGCAAAGGATTATTATGACTTGCCGGTGATTGCAACTGAATTTCCATCGTTGAAGCAAACGTTTAATCTGGTGCCTTCGCTTTTGATGCAATTAGCAGACTATTGTTCGGGAAATGCAAGAGACAACGTACAACGACTTTCGCTCATTTCAGCAGAAGTGCTGACAATGTTAGAAAAACAAGAAATTCTGCGCTTGTTTTTTCTTTGCAATGCAGAAAATATGATTGCTCCTTTTGAACGATATCGTGATTTATGGACTCAATCTCACAATCCAATAAAAGCAATTGCAGAATTTACAGTGCAGGACTGGCGCGACTTGCAGGCATGGTACAATTTAACGTGGATCGGTCAATCAGAACGATGTAATGAGAAAATCTTAAAACTTTTTGAAAAAGGCAAAAATTTCAACAATGAAGATATTGCACTAATTCTTGACACTCATAAAGATATCATGTCAAATGTTTTGCCACTTATGCAGCGGATGCAGCAAAATGGGCAAGCAGAAATTAGCATATCACCATTATATCATCCTATTGTGCCGTTGCTTATTAATTCACAAGCAGCACTCGAATCAATGGAATGTAATTTGCCCTCGCCGCCTTTTTCGCGCCCTGATGATGCTCGAATGCAAATAGAGCGAAGCATCAATTTCTGTAATAAAGTTTTCGGAAAGAAGCCCAATGGAATGTGGTTTTCGGAAGGTTCTATCAGTGACGCGACATTGGAAATGGCAATTGAAGCCGGAATTCAATGGACGGCTAGCGATGAAGATGTGCTTTGGGCTTCGCTTTCGCCGCAAAGACATTGGACTGAAAAATATTTTCCAAGAAAAGTAACTTCCGAGAACGGCTCTATAAATCTGCTTTTTCGAGATCACGAGCTTTCAGACGCGATTGGATTTGTCTATTCTCGATGGCAGGCAGATCAGGCAGCTTTAGATTTTTGTAATCGCTTGCATCATATTCGCCAGTCAATTATCGAACAGTACGGAGAAGTTGCATTGCATCATGCCGTAGTCCCTGTGATTTTAGATGGAGAAAATTGTTGGGAATATTATTATCGCAATGGCGAGCAATTTTTAAAGGAACTATACGCTCGTTTGTCGGAATCCACTGATTTAACAACCGTTTTATGTTCGGAGGCGGCAAGCGACGAGCATGCTTCATTTTTACAGGAAATAAGTCATATTAGAGCTGGTTCGTGGATTAACGCAAATTTTAAAATTTGGATTGGTCATGCTGATGATAATGCAGCTTGGAGCTTGCTAAGAGATGTTCGTGAAAAGGTAGATGAACAATTGCAGTATCTGAATACAGAAACCTCTGCAAAGGCATTGGAACATTGTTATATTGCAGAAGGTTCTGATTGGTTCTGGTGGTATGGCGACGAACATTTATCAGAAAATCAACAAGATTTTGATGAATTGTTTCGTTGGAATATTGCTGAAGTGTATAACATCATGGGAATTACTCCGCCTGAAGAAGTATTTAAGCCGATTGGCATTCAAAAACGCGATTCAGTAACGCCTCCATTGTCTAAGATCACACCTTTGCTAACTGGAGAAATAAAATCTGAAACATGGGATAACTCTGGCGTTTATGAACCTTCGCATACAACAGGAGCAATGCACGCCGCAAACGTGCTGCTTCGCAGAATACGCTATTGCAACGATGATAATTTTCTCTATTTTCGTTTTGAATTAACAAGACCTATAAAAAAAGCCGAAGAGATAATTGTCTATTGCCATAAGCCGATGCAATACTCTTTTTCGATAGGAATGGGCAAAACTCATTTGCACATTGATCCGACCGATCAACGCATTGAATTTGCAGCGATTATTGACGGGGTGGCGGAAGCTTCCATAGCTTACATCAATAATTTAACCGATTTAATGCCTGAATTTAATTTTGTTGTTTGCGTTGAGAATGAAATTGTAACCTATCCGCGAAACGGATCAGTTAAACTACGTTTATTGTAAATAATTAACATAATATTTAGTATACATTTGCCGAATATTCAATCTTCCACAGTTTCATCTTGTCAATATTAAATTTTATGAGCATTGCAAAAATCTTTATTTTTATTTCTCTATCATTATTATGCGTCGGATGTAGAACCGACACAATCGCTCCGTCCACATCCTCGAAATACAGTATCTACGAGCCGATATTGGCAGATAGAAGCGAATTAGACAGCATTCGCATAACTGAGCCTAAAACAATTCTTAACACTGGTAAAATTTATTCGTATGGTGCTTATTTGTTGATAAATGAAATTGACAAAGGATATCATATTATTGATAATTCAGACGCGGCAAATCCTAAGAATATTGGATTTTTAAGCATATCGGCAACTCGTGAGGTTGCTGTTAGAAACAATGTTTTGTATTGTGATAATGCGACTGATCTAATTACAGTTAATATTTCTGATTATCTGCATCCAAAAATTGTTGGAAGAGTTATAAATATATTTCCCGACTCCGAGCCGCCTGACGGTTTGCCTGTCGACCCTCAATATAGTCCGACAAACAGACCAAAAAACACTGTGATTATTGAATGGAGGTTAAGAAAATGAAAATAATCAATTTATTCGCAATGTGGCTTGTAGCGGGAGCGCTTATTATTGGATGCAATGATAATGCAACTACGAGTTCTGCTTCGACCAGCGGAAAAAGCGGATCTTTAGCAAGATTTGCTGTAGTCGGACACTATCTCTACACGGTTGATCGTGAAACCATGAGATTGTTTGACATTGAATCTGGAACAGCTAAATTTCTTGCGGATTTACAGGTAGGATTTAATATAGAAACAATATTTGCCCGCGGAAATGCGCTGTTTCTCGGATCAAGAAACGGGGTTTATATTTACGATATATCAATACCAGACAAACCAGCACATCTCTCTACATATCAACATATAGCAAGCTGTGATCCAGTTGTTGCCGATGATAATTATGCGTATTCAACCCTCAGCACCGGCCGTCCTACATGCTGGCGCGGAACGAATGTGCTTGACATTATTGACATTTCCAATTTAAGCTTTCCAAAACAAGTTACAACTCTGCTTATGAACGACCCTCGCGGGCTTGGCATCGTCAGCAGCAATCGCTTGGTTGTATGCGATCAAGGATTAAAATTAATAGACATTTCAAATCGTATACTTCCTAAATTATTGTGTTACAGAAATGATGAGCGTCCATTCGACATCATTCCTTCTAATAATTCATTCATTGCCGTAATTCCCGGAGGATTGGCTAATTATATTGTGCAGAGCGATACATTGCAATTAATTGGAAAGCTGGTATACAAATGAAAAAGTTCCTCCTTGCAGCAAACATAGTATTTTTTGCTTCAATTCTGATTGTCTATTCTCAAGTTGAAAGTAGTCCTTCTGCTCAATATTTATATGCAATGCATCCATTGCAAATGATAGCAAGAGGAATGAAAATTGAAGTTGAACGCCGCGAGCCAAACAGTATGCTTTCATTTTCGCTTTTGCCGGAGTTTTATTATGGCGATATAGAAAACGCTGATAATAATATTATGATAGACGCAAACCGCGACACAATTTCGGTGCTTGGGTGGGGAGCAGAGGCAAATGCGCGATTTTATGTAAAGCCCAGTTTTATATGGATTGAAAATGGCGAGCCAGCAACAAATATTTACTTGATATGCGGTTTAGGCTACAAGAATATTGCTCTCGATTATTCTGCAAAAGCATGGACAATTCAAACCGAAAATGGCAGAGATATTTATCGCTTGACAAATACATCAGTTCATAACACAATCAATCGAATCAACGCTCAAATAGGTCTTGGAATTTTAGTTTTTTGGGGGCGCAATATTTTTTCAGATATATTTTTATACAACCGTGTAAGTTCTGCAAACCAGCATTCTGATGCAATGGAAAATGTTGCCTACAAAGACAGTTATTTTTTAAATGCAGGTAATAGTTTCGCATTCGGGTTTCGGCTTGGAATACGTTTTGACTAATATTGAAATGATTGTCAAAAATTAAACGTTGCTCTTACGTAAAAATTCCGTATTTTTGCAATACAAAATGATCGCGGGGTGGAGCAATTGGTAGCTCGTCGGGCTCATAACCCGAAGGTTCTAGGTTCAAGTCCTAGCCCCGCTACAAATAAAAAGCCGTCGTTTCACCACGACGGTTTTTTTTATGCTAATTTTGAAATTATTCTGCTAAATATTTATTCATATCAACATGCAAAAGCGAGAAATATTTAACGCAGCATTTCCCAGAGTATAGGAATGTATTATTGCTCGACTGCCTGTTTTACATGAGCTTATGACTTTGAATCATAACTAAATACCTTCATGCTTGGTCAACTTCTTCAGCCGGAAATCCGGGAATTAATTGCTAAACGCGATTTTACAACTTTGCGTGAAGCGCTTGACGACTGCTCGCCCATAGAGCTTGCCGATATTATTGTTGCGCTTGAACAAGCTGAACAGGCGGTAGTATTTAGGATATTGCCTCGTGAAATTGCCGCAGATGCGTTTGAATATTTGGATTTCCCAATACAAGAACAGGTGATACTAGGTCTTGGTCAAGAACACGTTGCCGAGATTTTGAATGAAATGTCGCCTGATGACCGAACTGCTTTTCTTGAGGAATTGCCCGCAGTTGCAGCTCGTCGCTTACTTTCATTACTGTCACCAGAAGAAAGGGCTATATCATATGTTTTGCTTGGATATCCAGAGCATAGCGTAGGCCGCTTGATGACGCCAGATTATCTTTCGCTGAAATCCGATTGGAACCTATCTCAAACATTGGAATACATTAGAAATCATGGCGATAAAAGCGAAACAATAGAAACTCTATACGTGCTCTCAAAAGGAGGGAGTTTCATTAGAGAAATTAGAGTGCGCGAGCTTCTGCTTATGCCTCCGAATAGCACGGTGGGAGAGTGCGGCAATGATGCTCCGCCTATTCTACACCCATCTGACGACCAATCACGCGCAGTTGAATTATTCAGAAAATACGACCGAACAGTATTGCCAGTTATTGACACAAACGGCATAATGCTCGGAATTGTGACTGTCGACGACGTTTTAGACATTGCCGAAGAAGAGGCAACAGAAGACATTCAAAAACTTGGTGGCTTGGAAGCTCTTGATGAGCCGTATCTTACGATGCGTTTCAGAAGCATGGTTCGCAAGCGTGTTTCTTGGCTTATTGTGCTATTTGTCGGCGAAATGTTTACAGCTACAGCGATGTCTTATTTTGAAGATGAAATATCACGGGCTGTTGTGCTTGCATTGTTTGTGCCTCTGATTATTTCAAGCGGCGGCAACTCCGGCTCGCAGGCGGCAACTCTTGTTGTGCGCGCTATTGCGCTTGGAGAAATAACCCCGGCAAGCTGGTGGCTTGTCATGCGACGTGAAATCGGAGCGGGACTTGTACTAGGAATGTCGCTAGGTTTCATCGGCTTTTTACGAATATCGGCTTGGTCTTTTCTCTTTCCGAATACCTATGGCGAACATTGGATAGCGCTTGGAATTACAATTTGGAGTTCGTTAGTGTTTGTAGTGTTGTTTGGCACTCTTGCCGGCTCAATGCTTCCAATAATTTTAAAAAAATTAGGCGTCGACCCCGCAGCTTCATCAGCTCCTTTTGTGGCCACATTAGTTGACGTTACAGGTTTGATTATATATTTTTCTACGGCAGCGCTGATACTAACTGGTTATTATTTGTAACAAATTCATTCGCTTGTGAAGTTATTGCTTGCAGTTTAACATCTGCAAAAATGCAAAAGCCGCTACATTTTTGTAGCGGCTTTTTACATGTTTAGAGAGTTTAGCGAGATGAATTACTCAGCTTTTTTCTCTTTTTTGTGATGCTTTTTAGCTTTCTTTTCCACTTTTGCTTCTGTACCTTTCATTTCAGCTTTTTTCTCTTTCGCTTCTGCTTTCTCTTTCGCTTCTGCTTTCATTTCAACTTTCTTTGCTTTAGGGGTGGCAGTAGCGGCAGCATTTTGTGCTGATACGGTGGAAACACCAATAAAACCTGCAAGAAGTCCTGCAACGATAATTTTGCTGAACGTTTTCATAGTAATCCTTAATATTAAGTTTTCCGCAAAAAAATTAAAATCTTTAATAGATACCGTGCGGTGCAATATCTTCTCAAATTTAAGTAGTTCGACGCAAATAATAACCGCTTGGTTTTAACTATGAATTTGTTTTCACCTCTTTGTTAATCAGCGTTCATTACACGTTTTTTTTTCAAATAGGCATTATTAAAACGACATGCCTATTGTAAAACGATGCAAAGTTGCGGCACTGCCAAGTGAAGATGCGCCATAATCAATCATTGCGAAAGAAGTATTGATGCCAATACCGGCAGAGAATCCTGATACTCCGCGTTGAGTTTCTATTGCAACGGCACTTCTTACGCGATTGTCATAACCGGCGCGCAGTTGAATAACTTTGCCAAGATATAATTCGCCGCCTAAAGAGAAGTTTGAGAATTTGCTAAAGAAATCGCTGGCTTCGTCGCCTAAATGATGAAAATTGAAATTCACAAGCATTGGAAGTCCGCGCAGACGATGATTGATTCCAATGCGAACATCAAGAGGCAAAGTTTCATTTATACCATTGTATGATGAAAGTTGAGAGCCAATACTGAGTATTGCAAAGCCGATATTTGTTCTCGATTGAGGAATCTGATAGTGAATGCCTGCATCAATTCCTAAACCGACCGAGCTTACCTCTGCAAGAGAGGAATAAATAATTTTGACAGTGCCGCCCCAGCGAAGATTAGAATCAAGATTATTGGAATATATGGCTCCAACAGCAGTTTCTGATGCGCCAAAAGTTCCTATTTTTGCTCCTGTGACATCGGCTCTTGTGAATGAACCGTAAGAAGTAAATTGAGCTGACACTGCAAGTGTTCCGTTAATTTTCAGCGGTAAAATGTAGGAGAGAAGTCCGCTGTTAATGTCTGCGGCATGTTTGAGAAAGGTTGCTGAAAACTTGTTGTCTTCTACTGTGCCCAACGATGCTGGATTGATAAATACAGTTGAAACATCATTACTCATGGCGGTTGCGGCTCCGCCTAATGCAGCAATTCTTGCACTTTGATTCAATTGCAGAAATTGATATGGCAATTGCGCCCAAACACTAATTTCAATAGTTAATAGAGTCAGAATACAGCAAAGAGCAAGACGAATCATATTTTTTTTTAAATATATTCAGCTAAATATTATCTTCTGTTTTATGTAAGATGTCGTGAAATATCTTGGGCGGGCGAACAGTATTTCGTGTTTTGGCCGATATAAATGCATGAAGAGTATAGCCTTCTGTAATTAATTCATTGTTGCGAAAGAGACG
Organism: Chlorobiota bacterium; assembly: GCA_039810485.1. GTDB lineage: Bacteria > Bacteroidota > Ignavibacteria > Kapaibacteriales > UBA961 > JADZAA01. The sequence continues at coordinate 7,652 of JBDHXA010000043.1, forward strand.
ATATTCCATTCGAATTGTTGCTGCCGAAGCCCAATACATTGACGTTTTAATAGTAATAATATCATCATAATACGCCGGCTTATAGTATGTTGCTTTTGCCTCAAGTACCGGAAGTAAAAAGCCAGATAGCTCTAATTCAGAATATGGTAGCCCGTACATCCTCAAAAGTTCTGTTCTGCCAATTTCAAAATATGTTAGATAATTTCCGTTGTAAACAACGCCCATTTTATCGGTTTCTGCATACCGAACGCGGACACTACTTGTATGCGAAAGCAAAGCTTCGGTTTCGATTTTCATATCATTTGGGAGCGCTCTATGATTGCAAACAAATCAAGAATACGCTCTAATTCGTCGAGAGTAAAAAAGTCGAATTCTATAGAGCCGGACGTAGGGGATTTGCTTCGCACCTTTACTTGAGTGGCAAACACATGTCTGAGGCGCGTTTCAATATCTTCAATAGTTTTGGCTACTTCAGTTGGCATAAATTCTTTTTTTGCGCGAGAAATATCATTTTTTTCAATTTTAGCGCTTTTTTTCTGGTTAGATTTTGCTGCTAAAATTGCCATTTCAGCTTCCGGCAAAGTATGACCTTCTTCCATTAATTTGGCTAATTGCTCTGTAAGGCGCACTGATGCGCCATTCTGCAACACATAATTAAGCAATTCGGATTGCAAAGCAACGTCTGAAACAGCGAGCATAGAACGCGCATGTCCCATGCTAATTTTTCGCGAGCGCAAGCACTCTTGAATGTCGGCAGGCAATTTAAGGAGACGTAAAAAGTTAGTTATAGTTGTACGGTCTTTTCCAACTTTTTCAGCAATTTCTTCTTGAGTCAAGATGCATTCTTCCATGAGGCGATTATATCCGCGAGCAACCTCAATAGGATTTAAGTTTTCACGCTGAACATTCTCAATTATGGCTATTTCAAGCATTTGTCGATCTGTCTCGATGTCAAGAATGTATGCTGGTATGGCAGAAAGTCCAGCTTCAATCGAGGCGCGCACTCTTCTTTCACCGGCAATCAATTCGTAGCCGCCATTTGTCCTACGAACAGTAATCGGTTGAATTACGCCTTTTTCTTTAATTGAACGAGATAAATCTTCAAGCGCAGCTGGATCGAAATCTTGTCTTGGCTGAAATGGATTTGGTTTGACTTTGCTTAGCTCGACAAACGATATGACAGCGTTTGCAACCTCAGTGCCATCTGAAAAAGAATTTTTTGAAGATTGCTGAGCAGATTCTTCTTTTTCAATCTGGATTAATGCTCCAAGCCCTTTGCCTAATCCTAAAGACGATTTCAATTTTTTTGACATTTTTCTTCTTGACAACAGATGTTTATACGGTAGTTGCTTGAGGTTTTACAAATGATTGATTCCTTTTCAGTATTTCTTGAGCTAATGTCAAATAATTTTGCGAACCTTGACATAGTGCATCATAAAGCAATACCGGCTTGCCGTGGCTAGGCGCTTCCGACAATCGAACATTGCGCGTTATGATTGTTGAAAATACTTTGTCTTCAAAATGCTTGCGAACTTCTTCAACCACTTGATTGGATAGGCGCAATCGTCCGTCAAACATAGTGAGTAGCACACCTTCAATTTCAAGCGACGGATTAAGATGCTTGCGAACAATAGATATTGTTGTTAGCAGTTGTCCAAGACCTTCTAATGCGTAATATTCGCTCTGAACAGGTATCAACACTGAATTTGCTGCAGTAAGAGCATTGAGCGTAAGTAGTCCGAGCGATGGCGGGCAATCAATAATGATAAAAGAATATTTGTTTCTGAGAGATTCCAAAGCATTTTTCAATGTCTTTTCTCTGTCTTTCTTTTCAATCATTTCGATTTCAGCGCCTACAAGGTTAATATGCGAAGGCAGCAAATCAAGAAAAGGCATTTCCGAACTTACGATGGCATTAGCAGCATCTATGTTGTCGACTAAAACTTCGTAGACAGTATGTTCGGCTTCAAGAGAATCGAATCCAATTCCATGTGTGGCATTTGCTTGCGGGTCTATATCAATCAATAATGTCGGCTGTTCTGTGGCAGCAAGCGAAGCGGCTATATTGACGGAAGTTGTGGTTTTTCCAACGCCGCCTTTCTGATTTGCAACTGCAATTACTTTTCCCATAGGAGTTTATAGAGATTTGCCTTGTAGTTCGGCATTTGTGTGGATAGTGTGAAAATTTCCTCTATGGAAGAATGCATTAAGCAAGTGTCATGCTTTTAGCTGCTAATCTTCGTAGTATAAGAGGGGATATATGCTAAGACAATCGCAAAATTATGGCTTTTTTGCCGAAGGTAAAAATCAATGGAGGCAATAATGGTTCGGAATAACAGTACAGAAGCGGTTGGAAATAATAAAGATTAAATGGATATTTCAACTCGCATCTATAATAGCATCATCGCATTAATCGAACGCTTATTACTTTGCCGCATCGCGTTGGCTTAGCGGAAAATTACTGAAAAACAAGGCAACGCTAACAATTTATAAAAATAAAACCTATAGCGAACATATTATTTAAATGACTGCAAAACAATAGTTTGACATTTATTCAAATATAATTGTATCATTATAAACATCTGCTTGTAAGGTATCTGCAAACTCTGCATTGCCAATTAATTCAATCCTTCCGTTGATATCGTTATTCTTCAATTGAATTGTTAGCTTTTTCTTTGAAGTCGGAGTAAGAATAATAGGTGAAATTGCTCTCTTTTTGGTGATTAATGCAAGCGCCGCAGCTATGGCTCCTGTTCCGCAAGCACCGGTTTCCGCTTCAACTCCGCGCTCGAATGTGCGTATGCTATACGAACCATCATCGCTTGTTCTTGCATCAACGATATTAACGTTTACACCGCGAGGAGCAAATTGCTGATGCCAGCGAATCGGCTTGGCAAATTCAATGATATTGAGAGAGCTAAAATCATTGTTGTTGCTTTGAAAAAACTTTTCCAAATCCTCATAGAAGCAGACAACATGATCAGAGCCGACATTTGCATAAAATACATGAATAGGAGAGTTGTGAACAAATATTTCTATATTCTCGCTGATTTCTAATGCTGGCGGAAATATAAGCGAAATATCGCTATCCAAAATATTAGCAGAATACTGCGTGCCGGCCATTGTAAAGCGAATATTTTTATCTGTGGCAATAGAGGAAATTTTGCGTGAATAAGCCACGGCGCAGCGTCCTCCATTGCCGCACATTACGCCATGCGATCCATCTGGATTGAAAAATGTTGCTTCAAATTCTGACATTCCGTCGCCATAATGCAAAGCAATAACTCCTTCGGTTGGCAATCCATCGGCAAAAGGCGCATGGCAAAGCTTAGGAGCGAGAGAAGAAATGATATGATTAGAAATTTGAGAAATGCGATTGTCGAACACCGTAAAGCGATTGCCCGCTCCGGACATTAGTTGCAACACAATAGAAATATTTTTCATTGAAGCTTTATGGTATTATTCAGAGCAGTTTTTTATAAATCTATAAAGCTGCCGACTTAATACTTTTTATTACAGTCAGCATTTCATCATGAATAAGTCCGTTGGAGGCAACTATGTGTTCAGTTCCGAAATGGTAAGGATTATTGTGGTAATCACTTATAATACCGCCTGATTCGCTAACCAGCAACATGCCGGCGGCTAAGTCCCAAGGATTAAGCCGCGCTTCCCAAAAGCCGTCGAAGCGGCCTGCCGCAGTGTAAGCCAAATCGAGCGCAGCAGAGCCGAGCCGGCGTATAGGAACACCAAGTCGTAAAAATGCTGAAAAATGATCAATGCAATTATTCGGATTGTCGGAAACATTGTATGGAAAGCCGGTTACAAGAATGGCATCTTCAAGATTCATTTTCGAAGACACGTATATGCGATTTCCATTCAAAAATGCACCTCCGCCTTTTACAGCAGAAAATAATTCGTTGAGAAGCGGCTGATATATGACTCCGCACACAATTTCTCCGGCAATTTCGGCTGCTATGCTTACACAAAATAATGGAATTGAATGTGCAAAATTTACAGTTCCGTCGAGCGGGTCTATAATCCAACGAACAGATATCGCTTCATTTCCAGATGCGCCGCTTTCTTCTGCCAGAAAGGAATGTTCAGGGTATTGAGAATGAATTGCCGATATAATGCAATCTTCCGAACGATGATCGTACTCGGTAACCAGATTATGCCTGCCTTCTTTATTGGCAATAGAAAAAGAACCGCCGAAACCTTCGCGAAGGATGGCGCCGGCTGAAAGCGCTGTTTGCTCAGCTAATTGTAGCAAAGATAGATAGTCCATAGATAAGTGTTTGTTTACAATTTTAGCAATTTAATTAAACAATGCTCAACCTTAATTTAGGGTAATTCTACGAAGAAATTTATGTAAATTCGCTTTTTTCTGTCCATTTTCATATAGTAAATGACTTTTACAGCTAAATTTGTAAAAATAATCTCTGTTTTAGTATTATTTGCTGCTCTTAGCGATTTTATTGTTACAGCGCAGCCAAGCACAATAAAACTTCCCAAAATGCAATTCACCAAAACTGGTGAATACGATACGGTTGGCTATAAATTAGCAACAGAATTAGCAAAAGAAACAACCGGCATTATTGAAAAAGAAATAGATCCAAATTCCTACCAAGTTGGACCAGGCGATGCTTTTCAATTATTTATTGATATTCCAGGATCAAAAATCGAAGACGTGCAGATGACTCCAGACGGCCGAATTATGCTGCAAGGAGTTGGGGCCGTTTCGATTAAGGGATTGACGCTCGCCGATGCAGAGAAAGCGGTCGCCGCTGCCGTAAGACGTGTTTTCAAAGCAAATACTGTTGCTCTCACATTAAAAAAAGTACGGTCTTTTAAAGTAACAGTTATCGGAGCTGTCAGAAAGCCGGGCATAGTGCCTTCATCGGGCGCAGATCGCGTGTCGGAAGCTATTGACAGGGCTGGAGGAATGATGTTCAATGCCTCAATGCGACGCATCGTCATTCACCGTGATTCGTCAGACGATATTACAGTTGATTTGATGCGATTTCTTTCTGGTGAGCGCGACTACAATCCATATCTTCAAGGCGGCGATGTAGTTTATGTGCCTGTTGCTTCTGAAAAAGAAATAGTTGAAGTGTCGGGAGAAGTCGGCTTGCCGGGAAAATATGAATTCCGCCAAGGGGACTCGCTTTTTACTATGCTTAGATTCGCGCAAGGATTATTAGTGTCTTCTTATCTCGATTCGATAGAAGTTGCCAGATTCAATTTTCGTGGCAGCGGCGCAGATAAAATTTTTGTATCATTAAATAATAATTTGAATAACAGTATCCAAGAAAACAAAAATATTCCTTTAGATATTGGCGATAGAATTTATGTAAGAGCAAAGCCAAACTGGTTGAAACAAAAGGCAGTAGTCGTAACGGGTGAAGTAAAATATCCCGGTCGTTACGCTATCTACAAAGATTCAACGCATATATCAGAAATTATAGATCGCGCCGGCGGTTTTCTTGAAACGGCATCTTTGGACAATGTGCTGATGATTAGACGCCGCGATATGTTTGAGGGCGACCGCGAATTGTCTCGACTTTATAATACCCCTATTACAGAAATGACAGAATCTGAAATTAGTTATTTTAAGGCGCGTTCAAGAGAAAATCCCGGATTAATGTCGGTAGATTTCAGAAAAGTAATTGAGCTCCATGACGTGCAAAATGATATTTATGTTGCCGACCAAGATTCCATCTATGTTCCTGTTCAGAAAAATTACGTAAACGTGGTGGGGAAGGTGGTCAATCCAGGCAGAGTGCTCTATCGGCCAGAGTTCACTTATCTCGACTATATTAATTTAGCTGGTGGGTTCGGTTATCGTTCTGACGACGACGGAACATTAATTATCAAACCCAAAGGCGAGCAAACATTGGCGCGCACTACTAAACTGCCAATAGAGCCGGGCGACAATATTTTAGTTCCTGATCAATCTGAAGTCAAATTTATTGATATATTTACAAAAGCTTTAACAATTGCCACTCAGCTTATTACCATTGGCGGAATTATCTATACAATTGTAAAAAAATAGCTAATAAAAGAAGATTTAAATAACTCAGAAATATCTCGCTTATGAAGTTATATTCCGACGAAAACACATCTGTCAGTTTTTCTGAACTATTGCTTAAGCGACGTTTGTTTCTCATTTTTTTTGTTGGCTGCGGCACAATTTGTGTTTTTATTTTATCTTTTATCATGCCGCAGACATTTGGCTCAACTTCATCATTGATGCCGCCTGAACAGCGAAGCAGCGGCGGACTTTCATCATTGTTGCAATCTGCAGCACCAGGATTGTCGCTGCCATTTGGCGACGCTAAAAATCAGTCGGTTTCTGCTGATATTATTCTCAGTAATTCACTCGCCGAGCGCATTATAAAGCAGCTTCGCTTGGACAAGCATCCTGCATATTCGCAGATTGACTCTCAAATGCTCATTCGCATGGTTCGCAATTCGTTGGATGTGGAAGTAAAGCGGGCAAGCGGCGTAGCATACATTCATTGCTCTGCCAGCACCGGCTGGCTTCCAAGCCGGCAAGAAATACAAGAAACAAAAAAACTCGCCTCGGATATAACAAATTCGGCCGTATCGTGCCTCGACGTCATGCTGCGCGAAAAAAACGTGTCGACAGCCCGTAAAACAAGAGAATTTATCGAGCGAGTCATAGCCGTAAAAGCAACCGAGCGCGACTCGATATACAATGCAATTGAGCAGTTTCAGAAAGAAAATAAAATCGTCGGGCTCGAAGAGCAAACAAAAGCAATTGTAACCAGTGCTGTTGATATTGGCGTACAGCTAGCCAAAATGAAGGTAGAATTGCAGCTCGCAAGGCAATTATATCAGCCCGGTTCGGAAATAATAAAACAATACGAACAACAGTTTGAAACGCTTTCCGCGCAATACGATCAAACGCAAAGCGGCGGACTAACTGCTTCCGATAAGTTTTCCATTCCACTCGACAAAGTGCCGGCTCTCACAAAACGCTATTTAAATCTGCAGCGCGACTTAAAAGTTTCAGAGCAGGTAAATGCTTATCTGCAAACCCAGAAGCTTCAAGAATCCATACAAGAAGCGCGAGACGTGCCCGTAATACAAGTGCTTGACACAGCGCCAATTCCGTTTGAACGCGAATCGCCCAAACGAGTAATTATGACAATGCTTGCCGCTGTATTGTTTTCTGGCTTGGCTACATTGTGGATTATTACTAGCGAAATGTATCGTCGAAGAAGCTGAATAATTCATATCATTGCTTTTAGTAATATAATTTGTATTATGTAAAGTTAAATAATGACAATGTCTTTGGCGGCTCGACGTAGGCAGGGGTTCTAGCACTACCGTTGATACGAAGAACCGAACTCAAAATATAGCACAAAAGTTCGAACGGAGACGTATCGCTCTGCTTGCGTTCAAACCGTTTGTTATGCCTTCGTCCTTCTTTTTCCTCAACTAATTTCCCAATTTTTATCTGAAATTTTGTGATAACCACGTTGTTTGTAAAACTTCATAAATTCTGTATTGTCTGTAGCTGGAAATTCAACCTGTATTTCGTCTGTGAGTATTTTCAAAACCTTGTTAGCAATTGAATTAGCAAACTTACCTCTCAACGCTTTTTCATACCAATTCAACAGGTCGGTTTCTGTTACAATACTTTGAATTTTAGATTTCCATCCTATTTGATTTAGTACAGAAATAATTATTTTTTGCTCGGTATCTTTACAAACTATTACAATTCTATCTGCTGAAACAGATGAAAAAATATTTTCTGCAAGTTCTTCTGTTAATGACAAATGTTTAATTTGAATGGCAAGTCCAAAATTCGCCCACATATCAAGCCCTCTATCTGCTGCATTTGTAACTCCAACACGATTTATTCTTGCCTTTAATTTTATGCTTGTCTGTTTAGTTGAAAGTTGAATTACCCTATTTGCAAAATCTTCGAATTCTTTAAGTATGTCAGATTTTTTAGTGTTTAAACTTACTTCAACCGATACTTCTAATGCTTCAACTAATGCAGAAAATAAAGAGTAAACAACTATCTCATAGATTTTATCAATACTTCTTCTTAGTCCTGGTTCATTCCAAAACATCGCAAGAAATTCGTTCAGATTAAAATTTGTTTTATCGTGAGTTAAACAGTAGTCTAAGCCTGATGACATTTGAGAAAACCGTTGAGCGAATTTTTGATAAATATATGCTTCAACTACGCCTTTCTTATTTCTGTTTTCCTTTCCAAGTTCCTCTAAAACCTTAGGCGGAATTGCATTGTCATTGAAAATGTCATCTTGGTAACGTGCTGAAGAAGTAGAAGCTCTTCCTAAAAATTTTATACAAATAATATCTCTCCATTTTTTTGAAATAGTACGATAGGTAGTTAAATCTGATAGATTTATATCTTTCTCTATTCTGTCGCGGTATAATATTTCTGCCACCTGAATTGGCTTGTAAAGGTGAACCCTCGCTTTGTCAATTACTTTATCCAACGATTGCTTTGCTTCTATTATATTCATTTGCAGGTTCTAATAATGTTAATTGAATAGGCTCCTTAATAGCTTCCTTTTGGTTTTTTAAAGCGTTCATCATTTCTTCCGCTATTGCATTTATGACTGGAACAGAAACAGAATTGCCGGCTACTTTTCGGGCTTGAGAATAAGGAATATTAATTTTAAATGTTTCCGGAAATCCTTGAAGTCTCAACATCTCTCTATCTGTTAATCTCCTCACGCCATTTACTACAAGATAGTTGTAGCTTCCTCCAGCTCGTAAAGCACAGGAATAAGGTAGTGCTGAAATATTTCCTCCAATGTTTTCGTGCCATATAGACGGAAAGGGCGGAACGCACTTTACCGCATTTATTCTTTTTTCTTTTAATAGGTCTGATAAAAAATAACTTTGAGGTATTTCATCGTCTTTCTGTAAAACCTCTTCTAATGGTTTGTAATAGCCAAGTGGTTTAGGGAATTTAAAATAAATTGGATCTTTGAAGCCAACAATATAAATTCGTTCTCTTTTTTGTGGAACTCCAAAATCAAGCGAATTAAATACTTTGTGATATACAGTATAACCAAGCCCTTTCAATTTTTCTAAAATAACAGCAAAAGTTTGCCCGTTGTCGTGTGTTGTTAGTCTTTTTACATTTTCCAGCAAAAAGGCTTGCGGTTTTTTTGCTTCTAATATTGCTTCAATATTAAAAAATAAAGTTCCTCTTGTATCTGCAAAACCAAGACCTTTACCTGCAATACTAAAAGGTTGGCAAGGAAAGCCTGCTAATAAAATATCGTGGTCAGGAATATCGCAAGGTTCAATTTCGTTAATGTCGCCAAATGGTCTATCGCCAAAATTTGCTTCATACATATCTTGGGCAGCCTTGTCCCACTCAGAGGAAAAGACTGTCTCGCAGCCGTGAGCCTCAAAGCCAAGTCGGATACCTCCGATACCTGCAAAAAGATCTATTGTTTTATATTTCTTAGCCATTCAATTCGTCAATAATTGTTCAGTACAAAGTTAGTCAAAATAGCTGGTTTATATTCTGTATATATTTAGTAAGTTGCTAACTGTTGATTTTTTCACTGTCATTCCTTAGGGTGAGGCATAAATTTTGCGTTGACGAAATCAACAATAGAAATAACTAATTGATTATCAATTGGAAGCAGCGGATTATTATAGGTTGCAATGTTTTCCTCTTGGCTTGCGGGAGTTTTTCGCAAAATATGATTCATTTTGTCAAGTAATTTCAAGCCGCTTTTAGGATTTGCTTCATGCAACATTTCGGCGTCTTTTATCTTTACTTGCAAATCGTTTGTTCCTTGCAGTATCAAAATGGGAATATGCAGTTTCTTTATTTCAACCGCCGGATCATACTTGAACCATGAGATCATATATGGCTGTACGCTTTCGCGAAACAATGCCGCAAACATTGGCAAAATGTTTGCGACGACAACGCCTTTTTTTAAACTGTCAATTATTGGATTTGCAATGTCGCGTATGCTTTGCGACTGCGACGAAATCTGCTCTTTAATTAGCTCGTCTGCCGGTCTGCCTGGTCCGGCAACTGAAATGAACTTATCGGCTTCCTTTTGAGAAGCCAGCATGCCAATGAGCGACCCTTCGCTATGACCTAATACAATTACTTGCGAAAATTTAGGATTTTGTTTCAATAAATGAATCCATTCTCGCGCATCTTCAATGTAATTTTCGAATCGTAAATCTTTTTCATCGCGCATTGCCGCTGCACTAGCTGCAACGCCTCGTTTATCATACCGAACGGTTGCAATATTATGTTTGGCTAATTCTTGAGCAAGTTTTTTGTAGGCATCATTTTTCATCATGGGATTATTGCAATTTCTGTCGGTTGGGCCAGATCCCGCTATTATGAGCACTACAGGAACTTTTGCTAATATCTCTGGAAGCACAAGAGTGCCTTCAATCTCGCCTGTGTTTGTTCGTAGCGTAATTGGGTTTCCCACTGTGCCGTTATCTAAAGGAAGCTGGGCAATGCTATTGCCGACACCGAGCAAGATTAGAGCAAAATAAATAAGGAATAATTTCATATTAACGATAATTAGTGTTCAGCCGATAAGAAAAAAGGATAATAATCAATGTTCTTTTACTAGACTTTTCTGAGTGGGCTCATCTATTTATATCAATCGGCACAATCAGTTTAAAACTAAAGTTTTGTCCCATGTTATAAACTCCTTTTCGACCTGTAGCACTGTTTTCGTCTAGGTATTTCAAACGACTTAAATGACTTTGGTAAGCAACATTGGTTAGATTATTTGCACTAATATAAATAGAGAAAAGAGTTTTATTCTTAGAAATAATATCGGTTCCGATTCCTACATTTAACAACGTATAGCTTGATGTTGCTGTTTCAGTGCCAAAAGCTTGAAAAAAATGGTTTTGTTTAAAATAATATTCTACTCCGATTGACACATAAGAATTAGAAAAATATTCTCCAATATTTTTGTTGTAAGCTTTTATTTCTGAATATAATTTAGGTGCTGGCGTTAATGGCAAATAACGCATGCTGTCTGGATGATTTGAAAGTGTAGATTGAACATAGGAAAAACTATTTTCAAAGTGGAGCCAATCCAAAGGATGCGGATGAATATCCAGCGTTATTTCTCCGCCAAACAAACTAGCGTTTCCTTGTGAATATTTAAATGTTTGATATCCATTGGTTAAAGAGTCGGCGCCAAATGTACTTTGCAGTTTTTCTAAGAAGATATAGTTTGAAATTTGGTTGTAAAACAAATCTAATTCTAAGGCAGCGTGTTCTGAGTTGATACCAAACGCATAGTCAATCTGATAACTATCCTCGGATTTTAAATATGGTGAACCAATTAAGTATTGTACTGTTCCTTCGTGTTTGCCATTTGCGGATATTTCTGCAATATTCGGCGCTCTGAAGCCTTTAGAAAAATTTAGTTTTGTGTATAAAATATCGTTTATTTGATAAGTAGTCCCAATGCTTCCTGATATTCCTTGATATTTTGAATGGAAAGCAAAGAATTGCTGTTTAGAAGTTATATCTGGATTTTCGCTTTTTTTCCCATTAGTATCAAGCCATAAGCTTTTACCGTTTTCATTGCGAAGATCATAACGTACTCCACAGCTTAAAGTCCACTTTTCCCAAGATTTTTTAGCAAGTGCAAAAAAACCAGAATCAAACAAATTGTAATCTGGAATCATAAATTCATTTCCTTTATTTTGAGAATTTTGATACATTCCGTTCGTACCAAATGACAAGTCAATGTTATTATTTATCGGATAGTTATAATGTGCTTCATAGTTTAATGTATTCAAATAAAAATATAAGCCATATTCATTGGGAATTATAACTTTTCCGTATTCCTGACGCTGATTTTCCTGCCATCCTAATGTTGTTTCTACCGAGCCATTGCCGAGATAAAAATTATTGTTTGCAACTATTTTGTAGTGGTGTATTCTTTGGTATGGAACTAGCGGTGTGTATGATAGATAATCTGAATTACTAGCAGCAACTTTATCAGTAGTTGTGTCGTTTATTGCAATTGATTTTATAAAATGACCAGTAATATGGTCGCGTTCTCCTTCTATGATCCCGGGTACAAGATTGTATATGCTAAAAATTAAGTGTGAATAACCCCATGATTTGTTTAGTCCTAACATTGCTTCTAAGTTATTCTGCTTAAATCCAGAGTTGAAAACATAGCCATCATATTTGTTTTGATAGGCATGTGCCAATTTATTACTGTATCGAATATCCCAAACAAAGCCATTTTGATTCCCGCCAATGTTTAGCGAACCACCAATTAAGCCATTATTAGTTTGATAATTTGCCAAAATGTTACCTTTGATAGAACCTTCGGGCAAAGTTGGTTCGGGCAGCAAATTGATGGCTCCTGCCATTGCATCGCTGCCATAAGCCAAGCTAGCCGGACCTTTTAGTATTTCAACGCTGTTTACACTATACTCGTCTTTTTCAATTCCGTGTTCATCTCCCCATTGTTGTCCTTCCTGACGAATACCATCGTTTACAACAACCACTCTATTGTACCCCAAACCACGTATTACTGGTTTGGAAATTCCAGGTCCGGTTGTTATTTGGGAAATCCCTGGTTGTGCAGAAATGGCATCAATGATATTGGTTGCTGATGATTGTTTTAACTTGGTTGGCGTTACCACTGAAATTGGCGAAGATGTTCGGTTGCTTTCGGTGGCATTGGAAAGTCCGGTTACAACTACTTCACCAAATTCGGCAACTGATTCATTCATTGAAAAATCTAACGAATTAGTTGTTGCTAAATTTATAAGCTGTACTATTTGCTGATAGCCAATATATGCAACTTTTACCAACAGAGTTGCCTTAGGAAGATTGTTAATTTTGTAAATACCAGCAACGTCGGTTCTTGTGCCAATTTTCAGGTCAGGAAAATACACAGATGCACCTATTAATGGGTCGCCGCTTTGTTTATCAATTACTTTTCCGTGCAAAGCAATTTTGTTTTGTGCATGAAAACTCATGGTAGATGCAAATAAAATTGCCATCATAATAAATATTTTCATTATCATTGATACAAAATCCTAGCTCAAAGGTATTTTCCTGCGTGTGCCAGTGCTTCTGCCAATTTATGAATGTCTTTGCCACCGGCAGTTGCCAAATGATGCTTACCGCCTCCGCCTCCGCCAAGCTCTTTTGCTAAAGCGCCGACTATTTTTCCTGCTTGATGCGTCGAAAGCAAATCATCAGTCACCACACAAACCAATTGAGCTTTGCCATCAACAATGGAAGCCAAAATGCCGACGCCTCCCCTGCCCAATGCATTTCGCAAACGGTCTCCAAGAGATTTCAATTGCTCGCTGTCAACAGCTGGGATTTCTCGTGCAATTAGGCGAGTACCGCCTACAAGAGTAGCGTTAAGTGCCCATTCTTCAAAACTGTTTGAAATTTTATCAACGTTAAATGTGGCAATTTCTTTTTCAAGAAGTTTTATTTTTTCTTGCAATTGATCATGGGAGCTTTGCTCTTTGTGCAGAGCGATATGCAAATTGGCAATATATCGCTCAACCCCTGCGGAGCTTACTGCTTCGATGCGCCGGACGCCCGAAGCAATTGAAGATTCGGAAGTAATTTTAACAAGACCGATGTCCGAAGAGTTTTTCACATGCGTTCCTCCGCAAAATTCAGCCGAAAACTTTTCATCAATGACGACAACGCGAACGCGATCGCCATATTTATCGCCGAAAAACATTTTTACATTTGGAATTTTTCGAGCATCTTCTATCGGCATTTCCAAAGTAATGACCGGAATGCGCTCGCGTATTTTTTCATTGATGATTAGCTCAATTTCTGCTAATTCTTCTGAGGAAACTTTTTGATAATGTGAAAAATCGAAGCGCAAATATTCAGGCGCCACCAAAGAGCCGGATTGCTGAACATGATTTCCCAAAATGCGGCGCAATGCCTCGTGAAGAATATGTGTTGCCGAGTGGTTGCGCTGTATTGCCCAGCGTCGAGCATAGTCAACAGTAGCTGTGGCGGCATCGCCGATTAGCTTTTCTACATCAGAGTCGCAAAAATGAATGATTGCCGAGCCGGATTTTCTAACATCTGTAACCGAATAAGTATTTCCGCCTAGCGTAATTGTTCCGATATCGGCTGCTTGACCGCCCATTTCAACATAATATGGAGTTTTGTCCAAAACAATACGGTTTTCCTCAGCGAAAAGAACTTGGGCATTTGTAGAAAGCTCGTCCCATCCTGTAAATGATGTTTTGGCATCAATCATAGGAAGTTCTACTTCATGAATATGAGTTTTACGAGATTGACGTGAGCGCTCGCGTTGTTCATTCATTAATTGCGCAAAGGAGTCAACATCAACGGACATTCCTCGCTCGCGCGCCATCAATTCAGTTAAATCAAGCGGAAATCCGCATGTATCATACAAGAAAAAGGCGTCGGAGCCAGAAATTATATTATTGTTTTCCTCTGCATTTCTCAGCTCAATTTCGCCGAAACGTTCAAGACCGCGTTCGAGTGTTTGCAAAAACGACTCTTCTTCAGCTTTGATTACTCGCTCTATAAGCGATTGTTGTCGAGCAATTTCCGGAAATACATCGCCCATTGTATTAACGACTGTGCCAATCAATTTATAGAGCGATGGATCGCGCAATTCAAGATTTCGGGCATATCGTGCTGCACGGCGCAGTATGCGGCGCAGCACATAGCCGCGACCTTCATTTCCGGGCAAAGCACCATCGGCAATGGCAAAAGTTAATGTGCGAATATGATCAGACATAACTCGCATTGCAATGCCGTTTTTATCGGTCAAATCAGACGAGTATTTTCGATCAGAGAGTTTTTCAATTTCTTGAAGCAAAGGCGAAAAGACATCGGTGTCATAATTTGAATTCTTGCCTTGTATGACAGCGCATATTCGCTCGAATCCCATGCCTGTGTCAACATGCTTAGCAGAGAGTTCTTCCAGCGAACCGTCTTCGCGGCGATTGTATTGAATAAAGACGTTATTCCAAATTTCGATTACTTCTGGAACTCCGGCGTTTACAAGCGAACCGCCGCTCAAATCTTGAGTGCGATCGTAATGTATTTCAGAGCATGGTCCGCAAGGACCGGTTGCTCCCATTTCCCAGAAATTGTCTTTTTCATCAAAACGATGTATCTGTTCATCAGGTAAATATTGTCGCCAAATATTATATGCCTCGTCATCGGTTCGGTAAATTGTTGCATGAAGGCGTTCTTTTGGTAGTCCCCACACTTCGGTTAATAGTTCCCATGACCAGTTTATTGCTTCAGTTTTGTAATAGTCGCCAAAGCTCCAATTGCCGAGCATTTCAAAAAAAGTATGATGGTATGTGTCATAGCCAACTTCTTCAAGATCGTTGTGTTTGCCGGACACACGAATGCACTTTTGTGTATCGGCGCAGCGTTTGTAATCGCGCTTTCCAGTACCAAGAAAAACATCTTTGAATTGATTCATTCCAGCATTGGTGAAAAGCAAAGTAGGATCGCCATGCGGAATAACCGGCGCGCTTGGCACTATGCGATGACCGCGAGCGGCAAAAAAATCGAGAAATGATTGGCGTAGCTCTTGTGAAGTCATGTTAGTATTTTTCATGTAGATTTTACTGAAACAGAAGCAATTGTAAATAATAATTTGTAAAATTACGAAAAGAGATGTTTGCTATTTTAGCATTGCCGTTCTTTAAGGTCAAATTTGCATCTGTTGAAAACACATCCCAATCTATTTTCATTGCATATTATTAAAAGCATTGATAATAAAAACGCATATTTTGTTGTAATTTTAAATGCCTTATCTTCTTTTGAATGATTTATTGTCAAAATTTACATGATTGTCCAAGATAGCGATTTGATTAAGCGTATTTCTTCGAGCATAGATCATACTGTGCTAAAACCGCAAGCCACTGAGAATGATATTCTACTTTTATGCCAAGAAGCTGTCGAATACAACTTTGCATCTGTCTGCATAAATCCTTATTATGTGCCGTTAGCCGTTGATATTTTGCGCTCAACATCAATTCCGGTCTGCACTGTGATAGGTTTTCCATTAGGCGCGTCAGCATCGCGGGTAAAATTATATGAAGCAGAGCAAGCGATTAATGACGGAGCGGCAGAACTCGATATCGTCGCAAACATAACTCTAATGAATACAAGAAATATGCTTGCAGTGAAAGAGCTTGACAAAATTAGCCAACTTGCTCATTTGCATAATGTATTGGTAAAAGTTATTATAGAAACGTGCCTGCTAACCAATGATGAGAAAGTTCTTGCCTGTAAAATTGTTGCTGACAGCGGCGCCGATTTTATTAAAACTTCAACTGGTTTTTCTACCGGCGGAGCCTCAATTGATGACATCATTCTTCTCAGAAAACATTCGCCTGCAAGTGTGCGCGTAAAAGCGTCGGGTGGCATTCGCAGCGCATCGTTTGCCATAGCCCTTCTCGATGTCGGTGCTGACCGATTAGGAACAAGCAGCGGCGTAAATATTGTGAAAGAACTCATGTATGCAAATCAATGAGCAAACTTATACAAAATAGATGCAAGTGCCTTGTATTTAAAATATTTAGCGATGTTGCTCTGCTGATTTCAATTTTTGTTTTGTAAATAGTTAATAACAGAAACTTTGTATTTTTGCAATTATGTAATTTAACTTTATCTTTTTTATCAGAAAGGATGCAGTATAACAATGGCAAATGGAAAGATTCGTGTGGCTATTAATGGATTTGGAAGAATAGGACGTTTAGTTTTCAGAATTGCTTCAATGCGTTCAGATCGCATAGAAATAGTTGGGATAAATGATCTTACAGATGCTGCAACGCTTGCGCATCTAATAAAATATGATTCAGTTCACGGCAGATTCAACGCAACAGTTTCAGTAGAAGGAAATAATTTGGTTGTCAACGGCAATACAATTCCTATTTCTGCCGAAAAGATGATAGAAAATTTGCCTTGGAATAATCACGACATTGCAATAGAATCAACCGGTATTTTTACAAATCGCGAGCAATTAAGCAAACATATAGCCAAAGGAGCCAAAAAAGTAATCTTGACTGCTCCGGCTAAAGATAAATTAGATCGTTCGGTTGTCATCGGCGTTAACGACCATGAGCTAAACGATGCAGATCAAATGATTTCCAATGCTTCCTGCACTACGAACTGTCTTGCTCCAATGGTCAAAACACTTAATGATTCATTTGGCATAGAGCGCGGCTACATGACAACGGTTCATGCATATACTAATGATCAGAAAATATTGGATTTGCCCCATAAAGATTTACGCCGTGCACGAGCAGCCGCTTCAAATATAATTCCAACAACCACCGGCGCAGCTAAAGCAGTTGCAGAAGTGTTGCCGGCAATGAAAGGCAAATTAGATGGCTTTGCGTTAAGAGTTCCCGTTCCAGACGGCTCTATAACCGACTTTACTGCCATATTGTCACGTGAAGTTACAAAGCAGGAAATCAACGATGCATTCAGTCAAGCGGCTGCCGGCTCAATGCGCGGCATACTAGAGTACTGCACCGATCCAATTGTATCATCAGATATTGTTGGCAATCCACACTCATGCATTTTCGACTCTCTTTCAACAATGGTTAGCGGAAATTTGGCCAAAGTTGTCGGCTGGTATGATAATGAATGGGGATATTCTAACCGCATTGTCGACCTGATTGAACGTGTAGGTTAAACTAAAATGTGATAGCTTATAAGTTACAGGCGGACTGCAATTTTTGCAGTTCGCTTATTTTTTTAGTTTCTATAAATGAGCCCACTCCGAAAAGTCGGATAAAAAAAACATAGATAATCAGCTGTTAAATTGCAATATCGCATTTGTTTTCAAACTAACAGAAAAATATGGTAATACTTGTTGATAAATATAGTTGCATATTTCGCTTATTTTTATTACATTTGCCATGTATTGCAACTACTTAGCGTGCATTTATTATGTTCAGAAAATCAAACTCTCATCCACAAATGAACATTTTTACTAATGTTCATTCAATGCTTCGAGAAAACGAGTGCAAAATCTATGACAACCCTAAACATTGGCATAATATCTTCCGTGAGCATCTACTCAATGCCATTGATGAAGAACTCTTTGGAGTTCTCTTTGACAATTCAACCGGAGCCCCAAACTATCCGGTTCGCATTATCTTAGGAATGACTCTTCTGAAAGAAGCATATAATTGCAGCGATTCACAACTCTTTGAGCGTTGTCAATTTGACATGCTCGCGCGAGCCGCGCT
>JBDHXA010000044.1:0-24844 GCA_039810485.1 Chlorobiota bacterium
AATAAAGAATTTTATTATCTTTATTTTAACTTCCTTCAATAAAATAAACACCCTTTTAAGAGGGGGCTCATAAATTATAATTGCACTATATAATCCTCATATATTAGTCGTTGAACGCCCAAGAAAGCGAAAGCCGAAGATTGCGGTCGAGCGCTGGATAGTATGGCACGTATTCTATTCGGGCGGATAATAGATTTGAGTATATTGCGCGCAATCGAGCATTTCCCAATTTTGCAGAAGCGAAAATTGAAAATCCGTTGAAAGCTGCCGGAGTTTCAGTTTCTGCTGGGATATATTCCCATGTTTGAGGCACAAATGTCAGACCGCGCCTTGCCGTCATACCTGCTGCCGTTGTTCCCACAATCAAACTGCTTGCGCCAACACTGTATTCATATTGCGCAGTAATGCCCGCATAAAGTGACGGCAATCCGCTTTGTGCAGAATCGGCTGAAAAATAAGATTGCAGCCAACCATGAATAAGCATTTGCGGAAGCAAGCGTATTTTTCCATATAGAATGCCTCCAGCTATTGTTCTTGCAGTTCCTGCATAAGAATATGTGCCAAGAGTGTTGCCATTGCTGTCGGTTATTCTTCTGCTTTCAATCGGTGATGAAACGAATCGTGAAAATAGCTGCAAGCCGGCTGCCGTTGCATCTGTGGCAATATGCAAACCGCCTATGGCGAGGAGTTGCTTTTCAGAAGATAAATTGCGTCCCTCTGTTGGAGAAGGCGCTCTGTCGCTCTGCGAAATATCGGCTGTCAATTTAATTGCCGCAGAAATTTGCAGCGAAGCGGCTCCACCAATTGCAAGCGTTGTTCTGTCTTGGTCTATTCTTATTCTTATTCCAGAGCGAACAGATATCCCGTCAGATGGCATCCACGCGGCATGAGAATATCCTGCAATTGAAATGCCTACGATTTGTTGCGCATAAACCGTTGCAACCGAATTGGTCCAAGTTGCCTCGGTGCCGGCGCGAAGATACAAAGCATCTGTTATTTTTTGCTCTGCCCGCGCAGTTGCTCCAATTATTGATGACGCCCAATGTGCTAGTCGAACGGTGTCGAATACACTAGTGAAATACTGTGGGCCGCGATTAATTTCCCAAAGTTCTTGTGAATAAAATAATGTGGATGAAGCTGCAAAACTGCTGTCGGGCTTCCAGCTTCCCGCTAAAGTAATATCATGTCGGTATGTTCGCTCGTCGAGGTCTGTAATGCGAGAAGTTGCGGCAAGCTGATCGGTAAAGCTTGGGCTGTTTGCAGCTAGACCGCCATTTGCATCAAATCCGTGATTTGTAAATATTTCTGTCAAAGTAAAGCACGCGCTGTTTGAAGGAGAATAGCGCAATCCTAGCCGGACATTCCATATATCAAATCCCGAATTTGCAAAATGTCCGCTTGACGACTGTCGGCGAAAGCCAAACGTCCCGTTCCAATTCGGAGCAAAATTTTGACTGTAAATTCCGTCAGAAGCTATGTAGTCGTATTCTCCTTGAGCATACCATAATCGCGTATAAGGCGATTTTGTATTGTGTATGGCTTCCTGCACATTAATGGTCATTCCAGATGAATTATCGCCGAAAATTACTGCGTCGGATCCGGTTAGAATTTCTATTCGTTCCAATATCTCTGGCGGAAATTGATCAAAAAGAAATGTTCCAAATGCAGAACTTATAATCTCTCTGCCATTAAAACGCATCGTATTGTCGCGTGCGCTCCCGCCAAATATGCCGAATGAATTATATTGACCGTAATTGCCGAGAGAAAGAGGAAATATTTCGGATGTCTTATGATATAAAATATCGGTAAGTTCAAAGTATGGAACTGTTTCAATGTCATGTTTATCTATTACTTTTTCAGCAAAAGGCAGCTGAAATAAACGTCCGTGCGTTGGAAGCGGAATATGAGATTGATTTGTGGAATGGTTTGCATCGAGAGAATCGTGCTGCTCTTGAATTGCAGTTTCTGTCGTTCGCAAAGTATCTGTCAGTGCTGCCGAATACAAATCTGCGCCGCCGGCGCAAAAAAGCGCAATGACGACGCAGAAAAGCAAGCTGAAAGAACGCATTGTTTAAAATTCTATTTTTTCCTGCGACGAAGCTGAATCTGACGAATTTGAATTGGTGTCTGCTTCCTCAGAATCAGCATCTTCTTCATCTTCATGAGGCACTGTTGTAATGTCGACGATGAGATCTTTATCATCAAGGCGTATCAATCTGACGCCTTGCGTATTTCGTCCGATAATTCGAATATCTTTGACGGGCTGGCGAATTAATATGCCGCCTACCGTCATCACAACCAAATCGTCAGTGTCTTGCACAGCCATCATAGATACAACTTCGCCAGTTTTACTAGTGATATTCATCGAAATAACGCCTTTTGCTCCGCGTTTTGTGAGGCGGAAGTCGTTATAATCAGTGCGCTTGCCATATCCATTTTTGCCTACGACTATCACCTGCTGGTCAGGGCGGCGAATTGCAACCATCGAAACAACATGCGCGTCGTCTTCCAACATAATGCCGCGAACGCCAGTAGCTGTGCGTCCCATCGGTCGTACATCGCTTTCACGGAAGCGACAGGCAAGTCCATTATTGGCTGCAACGATAATATCGCATTGACCATCTGTTAACGCAGCTTCAATTAATCGATCGCCTTCATCGAGCGATAGAGCAATCTTGCCATTGGCACGCACGCTTTCAAATTCTGACAGCGATGTTTTTTTCACGGTTCCTTGCTCGGTGCACATAAAGATAAATGAGTTCTCAGGGAAATCCTTTACCGTCATAGTTGCCGTTACTTTTTCTTCATTTGATTTTTCAATCACATTTGCCAGAGAACGCCCTTTTGCGTTGCGGCTTGCTTCCGGCAAATCGAAAACACGAACACGAAAAACTCGTCCTCTATCGGTGAAGAACAATAAATAATGATGAGTTGCGGCGCGAAATACTTGCTCCACATAATCATCGTCATAAGTGCCTGCACCGCTAAGACCGCGTCCGCCCTTTAGCTGTCGGCGATAATTGCTTACAGCCGTGCGCTTGATAAAGCCGCGATGAGAAATGGTAACAATCATTTCCTCATTGGCAATCATGTCTTCCAAGGTAAAGTCCTTTGCATCATAAACAATTTCGGTGCGTCGTTTGTCGCCGAATTTATTTTTTATATTGGCAAGTTCTTCAGATATGAGCTGCATTTGCAATTCCTTGCTAGCCAACAGAGAGCGAAGCTGTTCAATCAACCTGATAATTTCGCGGTATTCCTGCAAGATTTTTTCGCGTTCTAAGCCAGTCAGACGCTGTAACCGCATGTCAAGAATTGCTTTCGCTTGAACTTCAGACAATGCAAAACGCTCTTGCAATCGTATTGAAGCGGTAGGAGTATCAGGCGACGCGCGAATAGTTTTAATAACTTCGTCAATATTGTCGAGAGCGATTATGAAGCCCTCTAAAATATGTGCGCGTTTTTCAGCGGCGTCAAGCTCGAATTGCGCCCTGCGAATCACAACCTCGTTGCGATGCTTTATGAACTCCTCCATCATTTCTTTAAGAGTCAAAATTCGGGGGCGGCCATTTACTAAGGCCAGCATTATAACGCCGAAAGTAACCTGCATTTGCGTATGCTTATAGAGATTGTTAAGCACAACCATCGGCGTAGCGTCGCGTTTCAATTCAATTACAACACGCAGTCCGTCGCGATCTGATTCGTCTCGTATATCCGATATGTCTTCAAGTATTTTATGACGCACAAGTTCGGCCATTTTTTCTATAAGTCCGGCTTTGCTGACTTGATATGGAAGTTCGGTAATGATAATTGATTCTTTGGTCTTTGTAGATTCGATATTCGCTTTTGCACGAACAAGCACGCGCCCGCGCCCGGTATTGTAGGCATCTCGCACTCCTTCGTAGCCGTAGATAATTCCGCCGGTTGGAAAATCGGGAGCTATAACGTGCTGCATCAGTTCAGGAATTGATATTTCGGGATTTGCAATTAGTGCCTGCAAGCCGTCAACTATCTCAGAGAGGCAATGCGGCGGAATATTTGTTGCCATTCCTACTGCAATGCCGCCAGCGCCATTGACTAAGAGAGCCGGTAAAATTGTTGGAAGCACAGTTGGCTCTTCGAGAGAATCGTCGAAATTCGGTCGGAAATCAACGGTGTTCTTCTCAATGTCGCGCAACATTTCAAGCGCAATATATTTAAGGCGTGTCTCAGTATAGCGCATTGCAGCCGGCGGGTCGCCGTCGACTGAACCGTAGTTGCCCTGACCATCAACTAATGGATAGCGCATTGACCATGGCTGCGCCAATCGCACCATTGCATCATAAACGGACGAGTCGCCGTGCGGATGGTACTTTCCCAACACTTCGCCCACAAGGCGCGCTGATTTTTTGTATGCGCGATTAGGCATCAATCCCAGCTCTGACATTGCGTAAAGAATTCGGCGATGCACCGGCTTCAAACCGTCGCGCACATCAGGCAAAGCTCTCGACACTATTACCGACATTGAATAATCAAGGTAAGAATCGCGCATTTCGTCTTCCATAAGAACTGGAAGAATGCGCTCGCTCAAAAGATTCATAAGTATCCTGAAAATTTGGAGTTCCGAAGAATGAAATACGGATCATATCTTCGTAAAAATCACGCAAAAATACAGAATTTCTGCGACATGAAGGGTAGGATTTTAGCTGGCTTAATAAGAGGATGTTCTATAATTGAAAAGCAGCCACGTGCAGCATAAATAAATTCATCTTCAATGCGCCATAATGCCAAGAGTTGATTTGATTAGCAAAAATATGAAGAGGAAATTAGTTGATTTAAATTTTTAATCAGTGCAAATATTTAATATTAAATTTTAGTATATTGTCTCGGTGAGCTAAGTTTGCTTAGCAAATAAATATTATAAAAAAATATGTTTTCTAATGAAGAAGAAAATTTAGGAAACACAATTATTACAATCAAAATAGAATGATGCTCAAATGCAGTAGCAACAGATTAATATATCAGAAAAAAAGCCCAAAAATTAATAGAACTGCATAGAAAATCAGCAAAATACCCGTTCCGCTCAGCATTAAATTTAATTGCTTGCCAACCATTCGAAATACTCCTGAAACTAAAAAAAATGTGGGTATGATTGCTATTAAAGACCATAAAATATTTAAAGAATATCCAGACATAGCAAGCAAAAATGTTGAAGTAAACGGAATAATCATGAGCAAAGCATAAATTCTGCGCAAAAAATGCGAACCAAATCGAACTGCGATAGTATTCTTGCCTGCAAGACGATCAGTTTCTTCGTCTCGAATATTATTTACAGCCAAAATATTTGCGGCAAAAGCCGCAGGGGCCAATGAAAGCAAGAAGGCTGGAAAAGTGATGGTTCCGGTTTGAATATAGTATGTGCCGCAAACAGCAATAATTCCGTAAAAAATAAAAGCCATTATCTCGCCCAATCCAATGTATGCAAGCGGATGTTTCCCTCCGGTATAAGCCCATGATGCAGCTAAAGAAATAATACCTATGGCAAAAACCGGCCAGCCGGAAGCAAGAGTTAAATACAGCCCAATAGAAAATGCAAAGAAAATCGTAGCTATAGCCGCAATTTTCATTTTCTGCTCTGAAAGCAAGCCAGATGCCACTGCGCGAGTTGGTCCTGTGCGCGCATCTGTATCGGCACCACGGCGAAAATCATATATTTCATTAAAAAAATTAGAGGCAATCTGCATGAGCACTGAGCAGCAGAGAGTAGCAATGCATGTTGTCCAATTAAAATTTCCGTCTATCTTTGCCAATGCTGAACCTAAAGCCACAGGCACAATTCCTGCCGGCAATGTTTTAGGGCGTAATGCCGCAATCCATACATGTAATGAAGCCATAAAATTTCTTGTTCTTTAATAAAAATAAGCCGCCTTTCAGTGATGAAAAGCGGCTGTGTTGCAATTATGCTCGATTACTTTTGAATATCTTATCCGAATATGACAGTTTTTTTACCGTAGGTCTAATGAATAAGGAAGCGCGACTAGAGAATGTTCTTTGCTGGAAATTCGCACTAATTGCGCAGCATATTTTACATGTTCAGCTAAATATTCGGGTAATATACCCGAATCTGAAAGAGCTTTCCAAGTTTTATCATTAAGCATCTTTTCAACGGCATTGTCGATTTGAATTTGAGTGTCATCGCTTTCGTCAGACATGTTGAACATTTTCAAGAGCTCGGCGAGTGGATTGGAGCGGCGTGGATATTCTTGCACCATGACTTTAACGGAATCAGGCACGCCAATACGCCGCTTTGCAATCGAAATTGCGGTTTGAAATCCACCAAGCACATCCACTAGTCCAGCTTTTTTTGCGTCGGCTCCCGTCCAAACCCGACCTTTTGCCAAAGCGCGCATATCGTCATATGTTTTTTTTCGGCTTTCAGCAGCTTTCGAAACAAATTGCTTGTAAATAGGCTCCATTTCTTGACGGAAGCGCATTCGTTGTGCGGCGTCATAGCCGAGCATAGGATTCATAAATTGTGATGATTCACCAGTAGAAATAGTATCAACAGATAACCCAACCTTTTCAAGAGCGCCTTTGAATGAAGGAATTACTGAAATAACTCCGACTGATCCTGTGATTGTGTAGGGCGAGGCGATAATTGAGTCGCAAGCCATTGGAATATAGTAACCTCCCGATGCAGCAACTTCGCTCATTGAAGCATAAACCGGTTTTACTGCTTTTAATTTACGTATTTCGTTCCAAATTAGATCCGAAGCTAAAGCAGAGCCGCCCGGGCTGTCAATGCGAAGTATGACTGCCTTGATTTTATCGTCTTCACGAACCTTTTTTAAATATGAAATAAAATTTGTGGAAGCAATCTCGGCGTCTCTGCCGCCAAAGCCTCCGCCTGCTTTTCCGGTTTTTATTGCGCCTACGCCGTAGATAATAGCTATCTGCTTGTCTTTTCCGGCAGTCGGCTCATCTTTGCCTGATTTGCCGCTAATGGCGTAATCATTTAAAGATATAAAACTTACCTTGTTTTTCTTTTTGTCTGAAGCGGATTCTTCTTTCGTCGGAGCTACGCGCTTTTCAATTCGGTCGCGCACTGCTTCTTCTCCCGCCAAGGCATCAATAAAATGAGCGTCTAAAAGCGCTTCGGATCGGAAAAGCCCATGATTTACAGCCGTATGCACTTGCTCGGCCGGCAAGCGTCTATATTTGGCTACGGCATCTGTAAAAGCATTTTCGCGCTGCGCAATAAGAGCCCGCAATTCATCCTTGGCCGGTTCTGAAAAATTTGTGCGGCTATACGGTTCGCCAAACGACTTATATTCCTCAAATTGTTCCACATAAACATCAATGCCTAATTTCTCAAACAATCCTTTGTAGAACATTACGGACGCACCTGCGGCGTTTAATGCAATGAATCCTTGCTGCGGCATAAATATTGAGTCGGCAGGCAGCGAAAAATAATAATCCGGCTTGCCTCCAGATTCAATGTAAGCGTAGATAAATTTGCCTGATTTTTTAAAGTCCATGAGTGCGTCTTGCAGCTCGCTTGCACGCGCAAAACCTGTATTTACACCTGCGGCTTTAATAAATATGCCTCGAATATTTTCATCATTCTTAGCACGCTTAATTGATTGAAGCGCTTCAAGGAATGAAGCTGCCTGCGAATTTTGCACGAAAGAAAATCCCATTGTCGGATAATACTCCTGCAAAGGCCGTGTAAAATCAACCAAAAGCACAGAGTTTTTCTTTACTGTCACCTCTTTCTTCGCAGCAAATCCATCCTCGAGAGAATTGCCGAGAGAAGCAAAAAACGCAATAATGCCTGCTATAAATAAAACAACGATGCCGCCTATGATTATGAGTGGAATCCACCAGCGAAAGCGTTTTGGCTCTGATGATTGTCTTGTTGGCTGCGGCGGCAAAGGGCGTTGCGGAGGAGTAACGCCGGGCTGCTCGGTTTGAGAAAAATCGCTCATGTTTATATTCCTCAAATTTATGAATATTATTAATTTGTTTCGATAAAGATCTTCTACGACGTTTTTAAGAATATGTTTCTTTTCCACGCCAATTTACTGCTATTATGCAAATTCAGAATATTAGTTGTATCAATGGCATATCTGCTAATTTCATTCGCAAGATAAATGCATAACAACAACGCTGTTAGAAATATTCAGGTAGCAGATTCGACGCAAAGCATGAATTTATGCAGGCAGTTTTCCGTAAAGAGGTATTACAGCGCCGCTTATGCCTTGCGATGAAACTAAAGCAAAAATTGCTTGAGCTATATGTTCGGGTGGCGTCCAGTTGCTATCTTCGCCGTTTTCCGCCCAGACCAAATTTGCGGACGTTCTCAAAATTCCGGGCACAATACAATTTGCACGAATTCCTTGAGGTTTCCCTTCTTCAGCGGCAGCCATTGTCAATGCAATAACCGCAGATTTTGAGGCGGCATAAACCGATTTATTAGGTTCGGGATGCACAGCTGCTTTTGCTGAAACAGTTACAATTGCTCCGCCTTGAGATGCCATGACATTCATGGCGCGCCGCAATACAAGAAATGTGGAGCGAGCATTTAGGGATATCATCGCATCAAACATATTTTCTGTAGTATCAGCAAGTGATTTGCCGGCTTGAATACCGCCCACTAAATGAACAACAGCATCACAATTAGACGAAGAATTGAACCAATCGTCAACACCATTGGTTGTTCCTAAATTACAAATGCAATCTGTTAATTTTGGAACAGGGAAAATACTGTGCAGGCGTTCTGATTCTTCGGCAGAAAAGCATGCGGCATGGACATTGCTGCCGTGTTCAAGAAAATAACTGACAACTGTTACGCCAAGATTCCCTGCGGCGCCAGAAATGAGCGTTGTCATTCGTGTAATTCCTCTGTGAGAAAATATAAATTTTATGTTGCGAAACTACTAAATTTATAAAAATCTACACATATTGTGTTACGCTTTGCTAAAACTGCGGTTATTGTAGTAATGTCAGCATCATCTAATCATAAATCTGACTCTGAATTATATAGAGAATTATCCGACGACAAACGTACGGCAGAAGATGCATTTGCTGAAATATATAGGCGCTATTCATCTCGCACATTCGCCTATTGCCATAGGATATTAGGCAGCTACGAACAAGCGCAGGACGCTTTTCAAGAGACCTTCACCCGATTTTATAAAACAGCACAAACCGAGCGACAAGTATATAATATTCCGGCTTTTTTGCTTCGTATTGCAAGAAATTATTGTTTGAATATACTGCAACGGCATCCGCGAGCAGAAGAAACTGCTCAATTGTTAGAAGAAATTCATACTTCGGTAGAACCGGAATCGCTTGAAAAAAGAGAATTGTTAAAACTTATTACTATGGCTCTCGAGCTTTTGCCGGATAATCTTAGAGAAGCTTTTGTATTGCGGGAATACGACGGCCTTTCTTATGCTGAAATAGGCGAGATTACTAATACAGATTCAAAAAATGCAAAAGTCCGTGTTTTTCGAGCAAAGCAGCGAATACGTGAAATATTAGCGCCTTATTTGGAAGATTTATCAAAAACTTAAATAAATAAAGAACTATGGAAATCACTCCCTATTCAGAAATGATTTGCGAGTTCCTTGACGGCGAATTAGACATTGTCGGCGAGGAGGCGCTATTCTGTGCTTTGGCAGCAGCGCCCGAACTGCGTTCAGAAATGCGCGAATATCTTTCTATCCGCTCGGCTGTTCAATCTCATGCCGAGGCGTTTTCGCCGCCAATTGACGCCGCTAACACTATTTTCAATAATGTTGGGTTGGAATACCATTTTGATTCGTCGAGTGCATTAAAAAAGAGAGGTTTTAGACTTTTTTGGAATAGATATGGCCGCACGGCTGCAATTGCCCTTCTTATATCGTTCATTACAGGCGGCGCTGTCAGCTTATGGTACGAAAATACAGTAGGCGATATTCTTGCTGCTCGTCACAAAGCTATTCCCAACAAATATACTGTTGCAGTTCTGCAATCAAATCATTCAGTTGACGAGGCTTCTCTTTCAGCAAATAACAGATTGATAGAAAAGAAAACAACTAATATAAAACAGCATTATAATGCAACAAACAACAATGTATACAATACTAATTCAACTGAGTTCTTGCAAAAAAACATTGCAGTTGAATCAGATCTTAAACATGGCGATGGTAATTCAGCTTTAATTGAGAATATCGGCAATCTTACGCAAAATAACAAGCATTACAATACTGCTGAAATGAATATGCTCTCAACGACGGAAATAATTGCCAGCGATGCATTCAAAACGACAAATCTATACCCTCAGTTTTGGCTGCAAGCGCGAGGTATTGCAACAATTTCATCATCAATATCGCCTCTGCCAAAAGCCGGAGTTTCATTCTTCGATAATATGGCAATAAGCGGCTATTATAAACTTTCTTCGTCATTTGCTTTGGGCGCAGAAATCGGGCGCGAACATTATCCTTTGCAATATGGCGGTAAGTTTGAAGGAGTTGATGTGCAATATCGTCAAACAGCGCCTTTGCTTTATGGCGGCATTACTGCGCAATATGAGATGGAGCCGTTGAAAAATTTTGGCGATATATCGCCGTATGCATCCATGTCTGCCGGAGGCACCGAGATTGGTCCTTTTGTAAGAGGCACGATTGGCATATTTTATCCATTGTCACAAAATTTCGGAATGACTTTTGGGGGCGATATGAGCGCGGTATTTTTTCAATTCCAAGAGCGCTCTTTCCATTCGTTGAAATCAGGGCTTTCTTATGGTTTTGCATTCCAATTTTAAGATGATTTTATGAAAAACTTTGCCTTTTTATTGGTATTTATTCTCGTTCTTCTGCCAGTTGTTTCTTGCCGGAACCCTTTGGATGTAGGTGGAAATACAAGCATAAATGTAGAACGTAAAGCAACCGTATTGCCAGTTAGCGTGATGTTCTATGGCAGCGGCGACCACTATAGCGGTAAAAGCAGTTGGAATATTGATGATGCATCATGCAAAAGCAATTATGTAAAAATTGACACTACATTCAGCAATAAGCCGGAGATTTGGATGCAAGGTGCACTCTTCACCGACACAAAAGGCGCAGAGTTTACAGCCACAGGGCAAAAAATTGCCGCCGCTTTGCAATCATTGCGCTTCCGTCTTGATTCGTTGCCTATGGATATTCGAGGAGTTAATTTGATTGACTCTCCCAACCGTCCGCTGGGAATTGAATTTGTTGTTGATAAAATTACAAATACGTATGATGCAGCAGCCAAGCAGTGGAATCAGAAACATACTGCCGACACAATTATTCCCGATGGATCGGCTTTTGCTTATTGCAGCGCAAGAATGTTCAGCGACCCATTGCAAACGTTGGTTAATCCAATGGCTCATCCAATAAAAATTGAATTATTATTTCGTCTGCGCATAATTCTTCAAGAACCTAAAAACATTGAGCCGTCAAATATCTACATCAATGGAACAGCGGGAGCATTAATTCAATATTGAGAAACTTTAACTCAGACAGACAGAGCGCAAATATTGTAGAATAGCGATGGTTGAAATTTGTGCCATGTTTTTCATGTAATTCTACATTGCAACGGCACTGCTCGATGCGCTTGACGTGTATCATATTGCTAAACTATTATCTTTGTTCTAATAAATGTAATATTTTGTATATCTGCTGTTAAGAATACGTTATTTATCGTTTTTTTCGCTGAATATCGAGCCAAAAATATTCTTTGCTTTGTCGGCTACATTAGCCGCGGCGTCTATTACTGTATTGAGAGCTCCGTCCACAGGGTTCTTTGAATCTTCCATGTCTTTTTTGTATTGTTTTCCGGCATTGTAAAAGGCATCCTTAACTGCGTTTATATTTTCGCGCTTTTCATAATTTCCGGCGATGATTTTGCCAAATTCTCCACTGTCAACCCACGATTTTAGTTCTGTCAAGCGAATAACAGGAAAAGGATGCGTGTTCTCTGCTGTGTTGAGAATTTTGAAAATGCCGTCTGCAAGTCCGCCGCCGTCGCGATAATCGGCCGCTTGCGCAAAGAACTCGTTGAGATTGACGTCTTCCATGCGTTTTGCGCCGGCCATTTTTACAAGCAAAGAGTATGATGCATCAGGGTCTTGAACAGCTAGCAAACCAGCGCGGTCAGCGCTTAGCTCGCTCTTGCGGTCCCATTCGCGAAGTCCGTATATTATGCCTGCAAGAGCAAATGAAGTCAATGGCAAATTTAAGGCCGACACCGAAATTTTTAAGAGCAATGTTAGTAAAGTTTTGTAGAGAGCATGGCCGCTCAAACAATGTCCCAGCTCATGTGCGATTACGGCCAGTGCTTCATCGCTATTGGCTATGTCCAACAAGGAGTTGTTCAGCGTGATAAATGGTTTTTCCACGCCAATGGCTCCGGCATTGAAAAATGGATTTTGAGCTACGTAAAGTTCAGGCATATGCTGAGCATCGAGAATATTGCATGCTTCGCGCAATAATTGGTGTAGCTGAGGGTATTGCCTCTCAGAAACGCGAACAGATGATGCAAGCGCTTGAAGCCGCAGCGCTCGCTCGGTGGTTGCCCCGATGACAGCACTCAAAGCAATGTCAAGCCCAGGAATTTTTTGTAATGCGAGAAGAGCGGCGCGATCGGCGGGATGCTCCCATGCGCGAGGTGATATTCCGGGAAAATGCGAACGTTTTAGTGCGGGCATAGCGATTCTCTGCTTGATGATGAACAAAGTGCATTGTTAAATCTATTACGGCAAGACATGGAGATAAGTTCCACAAAACGCCATAACTCTCGCAAACTTCCGTAATTTTTAGCATAATCTGCCGATATTTTATGCGGTTTCCGATGAATTAGAGGCAATTTGCAGCATTGTGCTACAATTTTTTATTTGTTTGTCGAATTATGGAATTTACTTTTGTCAAAGATCTAGCAATAATTATAGGCGGGCTTGTCGCGCTCTTTACATTTATTCATGCTATTTTAGAGTATAGCCGTCAGGGAGCGCAAAAGCGGGCAGAACAATTTGTGATGCTGCGCCGCAGATTAAAGGAAAATCCCGCATTTAGCCACATTACTTCATTGCTTTATGATGATCATCCTGATTTGCGCTTGGTTTCACCGCAAGAAAAACGCGATTACCTTGGCTTGCTTGAGGAAGTGGCATTGCTGATGAATTCGCGGCTTATACGTCCGGATGTGGCGCATTATATGTTTGGCTATTATGTGGTTCGCTGTCAGGAAAGCGCAAATTTTTGGGAGAATATTGATGGTAGCAGCATATACTGGAGCTTGTTCCATAGTTTTGCGGTACGCATGAGCGTAGAAGAAAAGCGCTTTTACAGCCGCCGCCGAAAACTTCGTTTCTAATGCTATTGTGAATCGAAGAAAGAAAAAATGTAAGATTCAACAAGTTCATAAATTGCAGGAGATTGCTTGATATTTTTAGTCCTTCTTAAAGATGCGGCATGGTAGAGATACTCATTGCTTCGCTTGCTTTGCTTGGCAGCATGATTGGCTCGATCAGCGTGTCGTCTATGGTAAGCGCATCAACGGCATTTATGGATGCTTTTCAAGAGAAACATCCACAGCGAGCCGCTCGAGTTTTTCGCTTTCTAAGTCCTCGCTCGCGCGAGTCGGCCACCATGCTGGCATTCGATTTAATTTGCATTATTGTCGGAACTTCTTCTCTCTATGTTTGGGGAGCATTATCCACTCCGGGAATGCTTGACGACATAGCGGCGGAGCTTATATTTTTTACGACAGTTTTTATTTTAAAATCGGTATGCAAAGCACTTGGCGAGCGTTTCAGCAAGGTGATTTTTCCGTATGCCGAGCGCTTGCTTTATGTCTTAAGCATTGTATTTCAACCCTTAACAATTACTGTGCAGTTTGTGGCACAAACCGTCTCGAAGCCACAGCAAACCGAGGAAGAGTCGCGTGAAGAATTTGACGTAATGGTAAAGACAGCACGAGCAGAAGGCACTTTGGACGATAGCGAATATCGCTTGCTCAATAATATTATGCACTTCAACGATGTGTTCGTTGCCGATGTGATGACGCCGAGAACGGTAGTGTTCAGTTGCAACGCAGATTTGATTGTGGCAGAAGCTGTCAATTTACCTGAATTGCTAATGTATTCGCGATTCCCTATCTGGCAGGGCGACTCGCTTGACAATGTCATTGGCTATGTCCTTACTCGCGATGTGCTTAGGGCTGCGCTCTATGGCAAGCGTAAGCAGACGTTGCGCTCTCTCATGCGCGAAGTGTATTTTATTCCTGAAAACGCAGTATTAGAACATGCGCTCGAGGAATTTTTGCGGCGCAGGCAACATTTGTTTATGGTGGTGGACGAGTATGGTGGCATTGAAGGGTTGGTAACGATGGAAGACGTGTTGGAAACGCTTCTCGGCGTGGAAATTGTTGACGAAGCTGACCGCGTGGAAGATTTGCGCGAATTGGCTAAGCAGCGCCGCGATCGCCGCGTAACTGAAATACTAGCAAAAGGCGGCATGCAGCCGGAAGACGAGTCGGAAGACGATGTTGACCATGCTGAAGAATAATTATGTGAATTGTATTACGGCGAAGTAGATAATGATTAAAATTACCGGCTTGCATAAATCATTTGGTCCAAAAAAAGTGTTGGACGGCATAACAATGACCATTCCAACAAGCGATACTGTATGCGTAATAGGCAAATCCGGCTGTGGTAAAAGTGTGCTGCTGAAGCATATAGTGCGGCTGCTGACGCCAGATGACGGCAGCATTGAAATTGACGGGCGCGACATATCTTTGCTAAGCCGCGACGTTCTCTTCGAACTTAGGAGGCGCATTGGCTATGTGTTTCAGGGTGCGGCACTGTTTGACTCAATGAATGTTTATCGCAATATCATTACGAGCTTGTATGAACACGGTCAGCACGATGAAAAGATTTTGGACAATGAAGCGCGCCGTACACTATCGGCAGTAGGATTGCTGCCAGATATTTCAGAAAGCGGCTCTGCGGAATTTGAAAAAGAATATGCTATTTTGTGCAATAAGAAACCAAGCGATTTGTCGGGCGGAATGAGAAAGCGAGTCGGTGTGGCGCGCGCTCTTGTCGGCAGCCCTGATTATATTTTCTATGACGAGCCTACTACTGGGCTAGATCCAATCACAAGCGAGCAAATTGACAATCTAATAGCCGAACTAGCTGTAAAATTTAAAATTACGTCGTTAGTTATCACTCACGATATGTTCTCCGTGTTTCGCATTGCCGACAGAGTTGTGATGTTGGACGGCGGGCGAGTGTGTTTCGAAGGCACTGGAGCCGAGCTTCGCCATTCCGATATTACAGTTGTGCGCGAGTTTATCGAACGCTATACAGAAAATAGAATATGAATACCGCAGAAGCGCATCATGGACGAGCACTGATATTGCTTGCAGTTGCAGCCCTGCTATGGAGCACTGGCGGCGTGATCATAAAAGTGATTGGCTGGCAGCCGGCTGCAATTTCAGGAATGAGAAGCTTAATCGCTTCATTTGTTGTTTTGCTATGGATAAGGCGTCCGCGGTTTACTTGGTCAAAATGGCAGATAGGCGGCGCAATCGCCTATGCTTTATGCTGCGGCTTATTCGTGGTTGCCACAAAATACACCACTGCGGCCAATGCTATTATGCTGCAATATACTGGGCCGATTTATGTGGCATTATTCGGCAATTGGTTTTTAAATGAGCGCACTACTCGCCTTGATTGGGCGGCCATTGCCGTGACTCTGGCCGGCATGGTTCTTTTTTTTATGGATAAGCTCTCAGCCGAAGGAATGACCGGCAATATTTTGGCCATTATCAGCGGCATTGCCTTTGCGTGGCTGGCTTTGTTTCTGAGAAAACAAAAAGATGAGTCGCCGGTTGAGTCGGTTTTGCTTGGCAATTGGATTATTGCGCTTTGCGCTTTGCCGTTTATGCTGCAATCGGCGCCGAATGCTCCAAGCGATTGGATATGGCTGGTGCTGCTTGGCATTGTTCAGCTTGCCATTCCCTATATTCTCTATACAAAAGCAATAGTTGGCACAACTGCATTGGAAGCAGTGCTAATTCCTGTTGTCGAACCATTGTTTAATCCGATTTGGGTAATGCTGTTTTATGGAGAAAAACCCGGGCGATGGGCTGCCATCGGCGCTGTGTTTGTTCTTACCGGAGTAATTGGCAGAGCATCGCTTTCGTTGAAAAAGAAGCCATTAGCATCCGCTGAAGTTTAACTTTTTTCATGAAATATCGTCCTCGTCTGTACTATGCGCAAGAATGATAGAAAGAGGCAATATCGTAATAAGGAATAATCTTGTAATAATGATTGTTGCGAAACGTCTAATCTCAGCATTTTCTTAATGCTCTTAAGCGCTAAACTTCATTACCAACAATTTTTGCCAAATATTCTGCAATAAATTGCCGAAGCAGCCAACAAACAATCAGCACAAGCAACCCTTTTTTCTTAGAAGAAGATGATAGATAAAATAATATTATTTTCGGTGCATAACAAGCTTATTACCGGAATATTTTTGTTGATATTCATTGCAGTCGGCATTTATGAAGCGAGCCGGCTTTCTATTGATGCTCTCCCGGATGTTACCAATAATCAAGTGATGGTCATTACTAGCTGCCCGAATCTTGCAACGCAAGAAGTAGAGCAATTTATTACAGTGCCTGTAGAAACGCAGTTCAAATCTGTTCCTGGCGTAGTTGAATTGCGAAGCATATCCCGAAGCGGCCTCTCGATTATCACAGTTGTTTTCAAAGACAAAGTGCCGGTAAACATTGCCAGACAGCAAATTTCCGAGCGGCTGAAAATGGCGGAAGAATTTCTATCCAAGGATTTTGGAAGCCCTGAAATGGTGCCGCCTACTACCGGACTTGGAGAAATATACCAATATACTATACATCCGCAAAAAGGTTATGAACATAAATATTCTCCAATGGATTTGCGCGTTATTCAAGATTGGATTATTCGCAGGCAGCTATTGGGTGTGCCCGGAATTGTTGACGTATCAACCATTGGCGGTTTTCTCAAGCAATATGAAGTGGCTGTGTCGCCCGATAAATTGGTGAGCATGAATATTTCGCTTTTGGACGTGTTTGCCGCACTTTCCAAGAACAATCAAAACACAGGTGGAAGCTATGTTGAAAAAGAAAAAAACATATATTTTATTCGCGGCGAAGGGCTGATAGCCAACATTCCAGACATTGAAAATATTGTAGTCAAAAATATTGCAGGCATGCCTGTAAGAGTGCGCGACATTGCAACGGTGCAATTCGGACATGCGCCGCGGTTCGGCGCAATGACGCGCAACGGGCAGGGAGAAACCGTTGGCGGCGTTGTGCTAATGTTAAAAGGCGAGAACTCCGCCAAAGTTATTTCGGATGTCAAAGAAAAGATGGAAGAAATCAAAAAGCATCTTCCAGAAGGCGTTGAAATAGATACATTCTTGGATAGAAGCGAGCTCATAGGGCGCACTATCAATACCGTTGCAAAAAATTTGATGGAAGGAGCATTGATTGTTGTTTTTATTCTGGCACTTTTTCTTGGGAATTATCGCGCCGGTTTAATTGTTGCCTCGGTTATTCCGCTGTCCATGCTTTTTGCAATTACGATGATGAATATCTTTGGCGTTACGGCAAATTTGATGAGCATGGGCGCGCTGGATTTTGGGCTGATAGTCGACGGCGCAGTAATTGTTGTGGAAAGTATTCTTCACATTTTTGCAGATAAATACAATGACTGCAGATTAACGCAAAGGCAAATGGATGATGAAGTTGTGTCGTCATCCTCGAAAATTATGAATAGTGCAGTTTTTGGGCAGATTATAATTTTGATAGTATATATTCCGATTTTTGCTTTGTCGGGAATTGAAGGCAAAATGTTTATGCCAATGGCGCAAACAGTTTCATTCGCCATAATTGGGGCCTTGCTGCTTTCTCTTACGTATGTGCCTCTTATGAGCAGCGTTTTTCTATCGAAGAATATTAAGCACAAAATTACGCTGAGTGATAAATTTATTTCTCAGCTGCAGAAATACTATACTCCTCTTCTCAAATTCTTTCTGAAACATAGAATTTCGGCAGTTGCCGCCTCTGTTGCAATATTAGCGGGCTCTTTCTTACTTTTCCGGTCTTTGGGCGGTGAGTTTTTGCCTGAAATGGACGAAGGCGATTTCCAGACAAATTTTGCCATGCGTCAAGGAACAAACCTGACAGAAATGATCAATACCGCCAATAAATTAGAAAAAATTCTTTTGGACAGCTTCCCAGAAATAAAACAAGTAGTGGCAAAAATTGGCACGAGCGAAGTGCCGACTGATCCTATGCCGGTTCATTACGCCGATCTGAATATAATTTTGGAAAAAGATAAAAGCAAATGGACTTCAGCGAAAAGCAAGGAAGACCTGGCCGAGAAAATGAATGAAGTTTTAAATGTAATACCGGGCAAAAGCTTAGTATTTGAACAGCCGATACAAATGAGGATAAATGAATTGATTGCCGGCGTGCGATCTGACATTGCCATAAAGGTTTTCGGCGACAATTTGGATATTCTTGCGCAAAAAGGAAAAGAAGTTTCGAAGCTGATTGCGGCCGTTCCGGGAACAGCCAATATAAAAGTGGAGCAGACCGTTGGAATGCCTCAGCTTGTCGTAAAGTACAACCGCGACAGAATTGCGCAATATGGATTAAATATCGAGGACTGCAATGCAGTGTTGAATACTGCTCTTGCAGGAGGGAAAGCGGGAGTAATCTACGAAGGCGAGAAGCGATTCGACTTAATGGTTCGCTTTGCCAATTACCGCGATGCCGACGAAGACAAAGTAAAAAATATTTATGTGGCACTTCCAAATGGCTCGCAAATTCCTTTTTCTCAAATTGCAGACATTTCATTTCAATCAGCTCCCACTCAGATTTCGCGAGAAAATACAAATCGCCGAATTGTTGTAGAATGTAATGTGAAAGGGCGAGACATAGAGAGCGTTGTCGCTGACATTCAAAAAACAATAGATGATAATTTGCGTGTTCCGGCCGGGTATTTCGTTACATACGGTGGTACGTTTGAGAATTTGGAAGAGGCAAAAGCGCGGCTCAGTATTGCAGTTCCCGCTGCTCTTGTCATGATTTTTATGCTGTTGTTTGTCAGCTTCCGCAGCATTATCGAAAGCTTGATTATTTATTCTGCAATTCCTTTGGCGGCTGTCGGCGGCGTAATTGCATTATGGATTCGCGGAATGAATTTCAGCATTAGCGCCGGCATTGGCTTTATTGCTTTGTTTGGAGTCGCTGTGCTGAACGGCATTGTTCTCATTGCCTATTTCAATCGTTTAGAAAAAGATGGCATCTACGACATTGTAGAGCGCATCATGCAAGGCACTGCCGCTCGGCTTCGACCTGTATTGGCAACTGCTGCCGTTGCATCGCTGGGATTTTTGCCTATGGCACTTTCCACGTCGGCAGGGAGCGAAGTGCAGAAGCCGCTCGCAACTGTTGTCATTGGCGGATTGGTTTCTTCTACTATTCTCACACTGGTTGTTCTGCCTGTTCTTTATTCCCTTTTTATTGGGAAAAGAACCAACGTCAAACATGCGGCTTTATCGGTTGCAATAGCATTCGCTGTCTGCTCTTACAGCGCTTCGGCTCAAACGCCCAAGAGATATTCCGTTGATGAGGCAGTTGCACTTGCAAAGAAAAATAATCTGCAATTGCAGTCGCAGCGCCTGAACGTTCAGTCGTCGCAAAGTTTACAAAAATCTTATTTTGAACTGCCGAAAATTGATGTTAGCTTTCAATACGGGCAATTCAGCAGCATCAACAATGACAATAGCTTTTCAGTGCAGCAAACAATGCCTTTCCCAACTTTTTTTCATGCGCAGAACAATCTGTACAAAGCACAGACGGCAAGCGCAGAGTTCATGCGCGAGGCAACGGAAAACGATGTAAAAACTCAAGTTAAATCATTGTGTTATCGTATTTTGCATCTGCGGCAGTCGCAGAATGACCTGTTGTATTTGGATTCGTTGTATGCTGATTTTTCCAAAGCGGCGGCACTTCGCTTCGCTTCTGGCGAAACTTATCTTTTGGAGAAAATAACCGCAGAGGCAAAAGAAGGCGAAATTCGCGTTCAATTGAAGCAGAATCAAACAGATATGAGCGCATCTTACACTTCGCTTCAAGCATTGTTAAATACGGCCGACAGCATAGAAATTTATGCTGATAACTATCTTGAGCCGCTGGAATTATCTCTCGGCGCAGATTCAAATAATTTGACGCAAAATCCTGCATTGCAATATTATTATCAGCAAGCGGCAATAGCCGATCAAAGCAAAGAAGTTGAAATTGCCTCTACGCTGCCCGACATTCGCTTCGTCTATACAAATCAGAGTATTATTGGCGCTCAATTGGTAAATGGAAAAGACGTTTTTTTTGACGGCGGCAAACGGTTTTCGTCTTTTAGCATTGGCGTTCTGCTCCCCCTTACTTTTGTGAGCAATGCACATAAAATTTCTTCTCTCGACGTTATGCGGCAATCGCTGCAACTTGCTGCAGACAATCAAAAGCAAGCTCTGCAATCACAAATCCAAAATGCAATTGCAGAATATAATCAAAATAAAACTCAATATTTATACTATAAAAATACAGCCGTTCCCAATGCGAAATTGATGATTAAATCCGCTTCGGAAAGCTTCCGGCACGGCGATATTGACTATGTGGAGTATACTCAAGCTCTGCAAAATGCAACAAGCATAAAATTGAATTACTTGCAGTCGCTGTCGCAAATAAATCAATCTGTCATTAATATTAATTATTTACTTAACAGATAAATGATAAACAATAAGAGTTATATTGTCAGAAATATATTAGCGGCCATTGCTATTGCCGTAATTGTATCGGCATGCAGCAAGGAAACACTAAAAACTGATGAACCGAGCGATGAAAAAGTCAGAAATGTCTTAACGCTGACATCTGAACAGCAAAAAGCCGTTGGATTAGAACTTGGCGCATTGGAGTTTAGAAATTTAAGCTCAACTCTGAAAGCAAACGGCAAATTGACGCTGCCAGCTCAAAATCAGGCAAATGTGAGCTTGGCTGTCGGCGGTATTGTAAAATCTATAGCTGTTGTAGAAGGAGCTTATGTAACTGCAGGGCAAATACTTGCGATAATACAGAATTCAGATTTTATCCAATTGCAGCAGGATTTTTTGCAAAGCAAGTCGCAACTCGCCTTTTTAAAAGCAGAATATGATAGGCAAAAAGAATTGCAAAAGGACAATATTAACGCTG
Source organism: Chlorobiota bacterium (assembly GCA_039810485.1). Lineage (GTDB taxonomy): Bacteria > Bacteroidota > Ignavibacteria > Kapaibacteriales > UBA961 > JADZAA01. The sequence goes on from JBDHXA010000044.1 coordinate 21,289, forward strand.
TAAAAACATTTCAAAGGGCGGAAACAGATTATCGTTCGCAAGTTGTTGTTTACAACTCGCTTAAGCAAAAGCTGAGCTTGTACAATACTGATGCTGAAAAATTAACTCCTGAAAAAATATCAAATACATTTCCGGTGGTGGCGCCAATAAGCGGAAACATCCATACAATTGTCGTCAATATTGGCACATATGCAGAGCCAAATAAGCAACTGTTCGATATTGTTGACAATCGTTTTCTCCATATTGACTTAACGGTATTTGAAAAAGATATACCAAAAATTCACGAAGGTCAGAAAATATTTTTCACCGGTGCTAACCATGCCGATCATACGCATAACGGAACAATTTTTAGCATCAACAAAGCTTTTGAAGCAGGTCAGCAAGCAGTAATTGCTCATGCAGAAATACACGATGTAAACGAAAAGCTTCTTTCAGGAATGTTTGTAGAAGCCAGAATTATATTGAACGACAGCAGTTCGCAAACTCTTCCGGAAAGCGCGGTTGTAAGCAATGGCAGCGATCATTATATATTCGTCCAACAAAGCGAAAATGAGTTTCGCAGAGTGCAAGTGCGCTTAGGAACAAATGATTTAGGATACGTTGAAGTGTTTCCTTTTGAAGACATAAATCCGAAGCAAAAAGTAGTTATTACAGGCGCGTACAACATGCTGAGCGAACTGACAAAAGCTGCAGCCGGAGCTGAATAATTATTGGAATTATTTTATTAGTTAATAATGCTTTTTATACTGCATTATTTTACAATCTTACTCATAACATTGCATAAAGATAATGAATCTTAAAATTGAAATTTGCAGATTGCATAGTACAGACCGCAAAACGCTTTTGCCGCGCTATGCCACTAATGGCTCGGCCGGCATGGATATTTGTGCGTCGCTTGAAGCGGATATGACTATTGCTCGCGGTGCTATTGTGCTCATTCCAACTGGCTTGTCTATTGCTTTGCCTCATGGCTATGAATGTCAAGTGCGTTCGCGAAGCGGTTTGGCTGCAAAAAATGGAATTTTTACGCTTAATTCTCCTGGAACTATTGATAGCGATTATCGTGGCGAAATCAAAGTGATTTTAGCCAATTTCGGCTCAGAACCGTTTGTTGTAAAACACGGCGACCGTATAGCGCAACTAGTTGTGGCACGGTATGAATCAGTAGAATGGCGAGAAGTTGAAGAGCTTGGAGCAACCGATAGAAATATCGGCGGTTTTGGCAGCACTGGCATTAGTTAAATAGCGAGAAGGCAAAGACGATGACAAATAATAAAAATCTACTTGGTAAAATTCGCATGCTGCAAAAGAAAAAAATGCTTACGCCCGGTGAAATTATTGATCTATGCAAACTATTGGCACAAAACCAACAAAAGGGCAATAAAAAGCAGAAGAAAGCTCAAAAAAATTGGCGTGCTATATTGCATAAATATTTTATTCCACATTTTAAAAAATATACTTTTGACGTGCAGCGCGAAGCCCATAGAATACTTTTTGAAGGATTCCAACTGCATCAATCGCCTGTAGCTTGGCAAAAATCAAAGAATGGCAGAAAAATAGGATATAAGCGTTTGAACAGCGGCAATTCTTATTCATCGTTTCGCAAGTTTCATCAATTTACGGTGAAGCATAGAGAAGAATTTTGGAAAGAAATGATTGAAGCGTTGAATATCCGGTTTATGCGCCGCCCCGACTCTATTGTGAATAATGTGCATACAAACGCGCCCGAATGGCTACCCAATGCCGAAATGAATATAATCGAAAGCTGCTTTGGCACTGCACCTAATCGAAAAGCAATTATCTATCAACGGCAAAATGGAAAGAAAGAAATTTGGACATATTCCCGCCTTCTGCGCGAAGTGAAAGCGGTTGCCGCCGGCTTGCGAAAATTTGGATTTACAAAAGGCGATGCAATCGCAATGTACATGCCAATGACTACCTCATGCATTGCCGCTTATATGGGAATTATCCACGCCGGATGCACAACAGTATCTATTGCAGATTCTATGGCAGCGTCTGAAATTGCTCGCAGAATTGCCATTTCAGGCGCAAAAGCGATTATTGTCCAAGACGGCGTGCTTCGCAACGGGAAATTTATCTCTTTGTACGAGAATGTGCGCGCCGCAAACGCGCCAATGACAATAGTTATTTCGGGTTCACACAGACAGAAAATTAATTTAAGAGAAGGCGATATTTATTGGAAAAACTTTCTTTTCTACGATGAAATTGCTCCTTTGCCTTGCAATCCGATGGATATGATTACCATTTTATTTTCTTCAGGCACAACAGGCGACCCAAAAGCAATACCATGGAACCATACAACGCCGATAAAATGCGCCTCCGATGCAATGTTGCATCAAGATATTCAACAAAATGACATTGTGGCTTGGCCTACCAATATCGGCTGGATGATGGGGCCATGGCTTATCTTTGCAACGCTACTTCATGGCGCTTGCATTGCTTTGTCCGATGCCGCGCCGAATACTGCTGAGTTTTGCAAATTTATAGAAAAATGCAATGTTACGATTTTGGGCGTAGTACCTACGCTTGTAAAGAGATGGCGGGAAATTGAAGCAACAAAAAATTGTAATTGGTCTAAAATCAGAACGCTGACTTCAACAGGTGAAGCGTCAAATTATGAGGATTACTTTTGGCTGATGTTGCAAGCGCGCTATGCTCCCGTAATCGAATACTGCGGCGGAACCGAACTTGGAGGTGCCTACATAACTTCAACTTTAGATATGCCGTCAGTTCCGGCACATTTCACAACGGCTGCCGGCGGTTTAGATTTTGTGATTGTGAATGATGAAAGCCACTCTGATATAGCCGGAGAATTATTTCTTATTCCACATTCTATTGGACTTACGACTGTATTGCTCAATAGAGATCATGATAAAGAATATTTTACCAATACACCGTTATTGCCGTGCAAAACAATCACCTCAAGCGGTTGCACATTGCTTGAAACGGCAGTGTTGATTCAAGACAAACCTCTTCTTCGACGCCATGGAGATTCGATGGAGAAATGTGGAAATGGATATTATAGCGCACAAGGAAGAACTGACGACACTATGAATTTGGGAGGTATTAAAGTTAGCTCCGTAGAGATAGAGACAGTTCTCGCCAATTTGGAAGGCGTTGTTGAAACTGCTGCTATTGCTACTGCTCCAATCGGAGGAGGCCCGGAATTATTGATAATATATGTTGTGTTGAAAAGCGATGTAAATAGTATTGATATTCACCGAAAGATGCAAGAAGCGATTTCGAAACAACTCAATCCGCTCTTTCGCATACACGATATAGTGGTTATAAATTCATTGCCTCGCACAGCTTCAAACAAAGTGTTGCGAAGAATGTTGCGGAAAGAGTACATTCAGAGAAAAACGGAGTAAAGGAAGCAGCGCCTCGTGAGTAGGACATTTTATGAACCCCCTCTTAAAAGGGTGTTTATTTTATTGAAAGAAGTTAAAATAAAGATAAGGAGGGTTCTAAAAATTAGTTTTTTTATTTTTCAAAGACAAGTCAGAACCTTTTTAAAATCTGTTCTGAAAAAGCA
>JBDHXA010000045.1:0-24075 GCA_039810485.1 Chlorobiota bacterium
TGCCGGTTTCAATCAAAGCTCCGACAATTATTATCATCATAGATCATATATTGCTGTCTTGCATGGACTTTTGAATAAAATAAAGAATTTTATTATCTTTATTTTAACTTCCTTCAATAAAATAAACACCCTTTTAAGAGGGGGCTCATTTATAATAATAGAAGTTATTTTCATGTCTTTACTTCCTATTTATCTGTATAATAATCCCGTCCTAAAACAAAAAACTGATCCAATTGGCGATATTACTAACGATCTGCGAAGTTTTGTGGAAGATATGTATACAACGATGCACGCATCCGACGGAATTGGACTTGCAGCTAATCAAGTTGGTCGTTCGCTTTCGGTTACAGTTATTGATATAACAGATACCGACGAACATAATGCTCCGCCGAAGTTTGTTATGATCAACCCCAAAATACTCTATTACTCCGATAACGAAGTTGAAATGGAAGAAGGCTGCCTAAGTTTACCTCAATTCAGAGAGGTTGTATTCCGCCCAGAATTAGTACAAGTTCAATATTTTGACATTGATATGAAAGAGCATGTTAAAGAGGCAGGAGGATTGCTGGCTCGCGTAATGCAACATGAAATAGATCACTTAAACGGCATCTATTTTTTTGAGCGGCTATCGCCAATTCGCAAAACTCTTGCACAGAGGAAATTAAGAAAAATTGCATCAGGCGATGCTGCGGCTAATTATTTTACAGTTGACAGCGAAGGAAATTTAAAGCAGCCGACAGCTGTTTCAGAAAAAGATGAAAATAATTGACTTGCATGATGCTGCGATTCATATTTCACAACGCTTATTGAACAATATTTTATGTTAGCTTTAGTAACAGGCGCAACTGGATTTATAGGAAGTCATCTTGCGGATATTTTACTTGAAAAGGGATATGATGTTCGGTGCTTAGTTCGTAAAACAAGCAGTTTGCAATGGCTTGAAGGAAAAAATGTAACGAGAGTAGAGGGTTCGCTCGACAAGCCGGAAACATTAATAGAAGCTGTTCGTGATGCAGATATTATTTTTCACGTTGCTGGTCTTACTTCAGCCAGAAATGCCGAAGAATTTATGCGCGGCAATCGCGACGCCACAAGAAACATACTTCAAATAGCAGAACGTTACGCGCCTAATATTCAACGTTTTGCGCATGTAAGCTCGCAAGCAGTATGCGGGCCTGCTTCATCGCCGCAGAATCCAACAACAGAAGAAATGCCATGCCTGCCTATCACTACTTATGGCAAAACTAAGCTTGCCGCTGAAGAAGTAGTTCATTCTTTTGCATCCAAATTGCCTATTACCATTGTCAGACCTCCTGCAGTATATGGTCAGCGTGACACTGCTGTTCTTACTGTTTTTCAAACAGTTGCAAAAGGCATTGTACCTTTGATTGGTTTTGACAAAAAGTTAGTAAGCTTTGCCCACGGTTTGGATGTGGCGCGAGGAGTTATAGAATCTGCTGAGAGTAAAAATACTATCGGACAAACATATTTTGTTTCATCCGATGAATTTTACACTTGGGAGCAAATTAACGAAGTTATAATGCAGGCGCTCGGAAAATCCTTTGCTTTCAATATAAGGCTGCCACATTCATTAGTTTTTGCCATTGCCGGAGTTGTAGGCGCATTCGGTAAATTATCCTCAAAACCTCCGGTTTTAAATTATGAAAAAGGACGCGATATTACTCGAAGTTTCTGGATATGCTCAACAGCAAAAGCTCATCGAGATTTTGGCTATCAGCAGAAAATATCATTAGAAGACGGAATAAGACAAACGATTGATTGGTATAAATTTAATAAGTGGCTTTAAAATTTTTCGAATAATTATTTATTTCTTTCTTGAAAAAACATTCTGCAATGATAACTCCCGATACATATCCTATTAAAACAGCGCTTATCAGCGTATCAGACAAAACCGGCATTATAGAATTTGCAACAGAACTTCACAGACGTAACATCAATATTATTTCAACTGGAGGCACTGCAACTATGCTTTTAAATGCAGGAATACCAGTTAAATACGTTAGCGACTTAACTGATTTTCCTGAAATAATGGACGGACGAGTCAAAACATTGCATCCTATAATACATGGTGGTTTGCTTGGGGCTCTTGATAATGAAACGCATATCGAAGAAATGGAAACTCATCATATATCTTCGATAGATCTTGCTGTAATAAATCTATATCCATTTGAAAAAACGGTTAATTATTCAAATTCGACAGATGAAGAAATTATTGAAAATATTGATATAGGCGGACCTGCAATGGTTCGAGCTGCCGCCAAAAATTATCGTTGGACTACAATTGTTGTGCAAGCAGAAAGGTACGCCGAAATCTTGACACAATTAGATAATTCTAATGGTTGCATAACCGAAAAGTTACGTAGAACTCTTGCCGGCGACGCTTTTGCTCACACTTCATATTATGATGCGTTGGTAGCAAGGTATTTTTCTAGGAACACTCAGAGTTTTCCTGATGTTTTGACAATGCCTTTTCGTAAAGAACAAGAATTGCGTTACGGTGAAAATCCTCATCAAAAAGCAGCTCTTTATGGAAAATTCAAAGAATATTTTAGGCAAATACATGGCAAAGAACTTTCATACAATAATATCTTGGATATTGACGCGGCTGCTGCATGCGCTCTTGAATTTATGGATAATTGCGCTGTTGTAATTGTAAAACATACCAATCCGTGCGGGGTTGCTATTGGTCAAACGCTTTCCGTAGCTTTTACAAAGGCAATACAAACCGATAAAGTTTCGCCTTTTGGAGGAATACTTGCTTTTACAAGAGAAGTTGATCTGGATTTTGCAAAAGAAATTCACACAATGTTTACTGAAGTATTGATAGCACCTTCATTTACCGAAGGAGCAATTGAACTTTTACGCAAAAAGAAAGATCGCCGTTTGATAATCGCTGATTATAACGATTTAAAAAATCAAAAGACGACCGTTTTTAGAAGTGTGGCAGGAGGTATGCTTATCCAAACTGATGACAATATTCTTTTATCCGAAAATGAACTTCGCATAGTAACTAAACGCAAACCATCTGATGAAGAATTTTCGGCAATGATGTTCGCGTGGAAAATTGCAAAACACGTAAAATCGAATGCAATAGTTTATGCGAAACATGATAGGACTTTAGCTATTGGCGCCGGACAAATGTCGCGTGTGGATTCTGCTCGAATTGCCCGCAGCAAAGCTTCTGATGCTGAATTGAACTTGAATGGCTGTGCTGTTGCCTCAGATGCGTTTTTTCCATTTGCAGATGGTTTGCTTCAAACAATAGAAGCTGGCGCTACATGCGTTGTTCAACCCGGCGGATCTGTTCGTGACGACGAAGTAATTGCTGCCGCAGACGAACATAATATCGCAATGATTTTTACCGGAACGAGGCATTTTAGACACTAAAAAATATACTTTATTTCAGCAATAAACATTCATTAATATCTCAATGAAACTAGTAACATTTTATCCTATATCTTCTACCGAGCGTCTTGGCGTTATGCTTGGTGAAGAAGTTCTCGATCTTGAATATTCTGCCCGTTATTTATCTGCAAAAATTGGGTGCGATCTTCCGACGCTTCCTCATACGATGCTGGCTTTCCTTGAACTTGGCGAAATTGCAATGAATGACGCCAAAAAAATAGTAAAATATTATAATGAAAATAAAAATGTATTTCCAGCCGGCTCTGTATATTCATTAGAAGCAATAATGTTTGGAGCTCCCGTTCCGCGGCCAACATCAATGCGCGACGGATACGCATTCCGGCAGCATGTAGAAGCCGCAAGACGCAATCGCGGCGTAGAAATGATTCCTGAATTCGATGAAATACCAATATTTTATTTTACTAATCATCAAGCAGTTTATGGACCTGGCAATATTCCTGTATTGCCATTGCACGAAGCAAAATTAGATTTTGAATTGGAGTGTGCAGTAGTAATTGGTAAAAAAGGCAGAAATATACGAGCCGATGAAGCTGACAGTTATATTGCCGGACTAATGGTAATGAACGATTGGAGCGCTCGCGAACTACAAATGAAAGAAATGAAGCTAAATCTTGGCCCTGCCAAAGGAAAAGATTTTGCTACTTCCATCGGACCTTGGCTTGTAACTATGGACGAACTTGCACCGCGTATTTCTCATTCGCTCAACGGCAATATCTACGATTTAACGATGACTTGCAGATTGAATGGCAGAGAAGTATCGCGAGGAAATGTCAAAGACATGACGTGGACTTTTGCTCAAATTATAGAACGTGCGAGCTATGGCGCAACGTTATATCCGGGCGATGTAATCGGATCAGGAACATGTGGAACTGGCTGTTTCCTTGAACTAAACGGCAGCAAGGTGTTCGATCCCCCTCTTTGGATAAAATCCGGCGATACTGTAGAGTGTGAAATCGAAATGCTTGGAAATTTGTCTAATACCATTGTAAGAGAAATAGTTTAGCAAGATTATTAATATGCTCATATTTCTGCAAGAATTATTTTCTTCATTGTTGGGCATCATACATGCCGCGTGGGGATATGTGCTTTTCTCTTTTGGAGGAAAGAATTTTCATGTCGAAACGGTTGTATTGATATTGGTGGCTTTGTGGGCGTTATTCTACACGTCTCGCAAATTTGCAAAAATTATATCAAGCGGTATTTTGACTCGATGCGAGGTTGAGCCGGGAACACGGTATTCTCTCGCATCACTATTTCGCTATATCTATTTGGCTATAGGTCTGCTGATTGTAATGCAGACCATGGGGCTTAATCTTTCATCTATCTCTACAATCTTAGGGTTTCTAAGCGTAGGCATCGGTTTTGGATTGCAAAATCTTACTAATAATCTTGTCAGTGGCATTATTATTATGATAGAGAGACCTATAAAAATTGGCGACCGAGTTGAAGTGGGAAATTTAACGGGAAATGTTAAGAAAATTGCGTTGCGTTCTACAACTATTGTTACCAATGATAATATTGCAATTATAGTTCCAAATTCCGAATTAATTATCAATAAAGTTATTAATTGGAGTCATGTAGGACAAGCAGTATGGTTTAATGTTCCTATTGCAGTTTCCCATGAAAACGATCCACAGCAAATAGTTGATATTTTACTTCGTATTGCTCAAGAACATCAAGGAGTTTGCAAAGAACCTATTCCATCTGTCTCTTTTAATAAGTTCAGCGATAATACATTGGAATTTACTCTCAATATTGCCACAGAAACCTACCTTAATCGTCCGAGCGCACTTAAAAGTCAGCTTAATTTTGCCATCTACGAAGCATTGCGTCAAAACAATGTAAAAATACCAATAAAAAAACACGAAATATATTTAAAAACACTTGGCGATGAAAAAATATAATTATCGTCATATTTTCTTTGTTATTCCAAAATATATTGTAAATAATATCACATAAAATTAAATATATGACGCTTTTTTCTGCCAGTAATCTCACTAAAATTATTAATGATATACCCCTATTTGAAAATATATCGTTTGGAATGGAAGAAGGCGAGCATATAGGATTAATAGGGCGAAACGGCGTCGGTAAAACTTCGCTTCTTCGCATAATAGCAAACAGAGATGAGCCGGATAATGGAATAATTGCATTTAACAAAGAGATACGCTTTGAATATCTTGAGCAGCTTCCAAATTTTGAGCACCATTATTCAGCTCTCGAAGTAGTCATGTCAGGCAAGCCAAAAATTGCAGCGATGCTTATGCGTCATGCAAAACTATGCAAGGCGAAACTGTTAGCTGACAACGAAGAAGAAGATTTGCATCGCCTTTCACATGATATTGATGAAGTAAAAGGTTGGACCCTTGATACTGAAGCGAAAACGATGCTTACACGGCTTGGCATAGATTCATTTGACGCCGATGTCATGCATTTATCAGGCGGACAACGCAAGCGAGTTGCATTGGCGCGAGCATTAATTTCTGAACCGGATTTGCTTATTTTTGACGAGCCGACAAATCATCTTGATACCGCTTCGGTGCAATGGTTGCAAGATTTTATTCAGCAATCACAAAAAGGATTGCTGCTTGTAACTCATGACCGATATTTCTTAGATGCTGTTTCAACGAAAATTATTGAGTTAGACCGCGCTAAACTTTTTGTTTATCTCGGAAATTTCGAAAAGTATTTAGAGCGCAAAGAATCTATGATTTCAGCCGAGCAAGCAAATGCAGAGCATCTTAGAAACAAATTGCGTCATGAACTTGCATGGCTGCAGCGTGGCGTAAAAGCTCGCAGAACAAAGCAGCAAAGCAGAATTGACTGGATAGCTCGCATGAAGGCAGAGCCGCCTCCGCTCGAAGAAAGAAAAATTGACATTGAATTTGGCAGATCATTTTTAGGCGGCAGAATTATTGATTGCTTCAATATTTCAAAAAAAATAGGAGATATTTACTTATTTTCAGATTTTACCTATTCTGCTGCGCCAGGCGACAAAATGGGAATAATTGGGCCTAATGGTGCTGGAAAGTCAACTTTTCTCAATGTAATAGCAGGATTGATGGTACCTGATACCGGCAGTGTAAAAATAGGAGAAACAGTAAAAATAGGTTATTTCAAGCAAGAGAACACTGAATGGACGCCTAATCAAACAGTACTTGGAGCAGTGCGAGAAATTGCTGAATTTATTGATGTCGGCGTGGGTCGCGAACGATATATTTCTGCGCGTGAATTACTTGAGCGATTTCTATTTCCACATAAGCAGCATGGAGCATTTATCGAAACTCTTTCTGGCGGCGAGCGCAGACGTTTGGCTTTGGTTAGAATTCTTATCGGCAATCCTAATGTGCTGCTGCTTGACGAACCTACGAATGATTTTGACATACCAACTCTAACAGCCCTTGAAGAATTTCTTGATTATTTTAAAGGCGTGTTAATAATAGTTTCGCATGACAGATCGTTCCTTGATAAAACCGTTGATTTTATTTATGCTTTCGAGAATGGCGTCATTAAGCAATATCCCGGAAATTATACTGCATACTTGGAAAAAATCGAACAAAAATCATCAGAAACAATTTCTACGTCAGTAAAATCCAATTACAGCAAAAATTCACACCCAAATATTGAAAAAATAAAACAAGGTCTTACATACAAGGAAAAGAAAGAATTATCAACGCTTGAATCAACCATAGAAAAATTAGAAGCCAAACGCAACGATTTCAATAATAAACTTGGAAATCCAGAATTATCATCCGATTATAAACAACTTACAGAATTGGGAGAAAAATTAAACGCTGTCGAGTTAGAACTTGACAGCGCTATGGAACGTTGGATGGAACTATCTGAAAAATAGTGGGTTTAAGCAGTTAGAATTATTTGTCTGTCTAATGCTTAAATTTACCAGCCATATCCTACATCAAACCGCAAAGCGGGAATAGTCCCTTCATAATTTTTAGTAAATATGCTGTTCGATTTATCGTCTCCAAAGAGCATATAATAATCGGCTCCAAGTCCGAGTCCTATTGCAAATTCATCACCAGGAAACCATTGCCATCCTATAAGCAATCCTGCTGAGGCAGTTTTTGCATACACATCAATATTTGAGTAAGTGTTTGTTGAATAATCATACTTTGATGATGTTGAAGAAATAGAATTGTAAGAATAATTAGGAGCTATGTAAAAACCGCGAGATGCTTTAGCTGATGGATGAAGACGTATTTCTGCATTAACCCCAAAGCCGTTAATATCTTTGAGCGTAGGAATTTGCACTCCAACGCCAACCACGCCATAAGTCGCAATTCGTTGATAATATGTTAGATTATAGTACAAAAAAAGTTTGAGAGGATTAACTGTTATAAAATGATTAATAGGAGTAATGTCTTCTGTTTTTGAAATTGTTGTAGAGTGAGTAGTAGTAGTAACTCCTTGAGAGTCAGTAGTTGTTTTAGTTTCTTCTGTTTTGATTTGTGCAGAAACTTGAGCTGCAAACAATGCAGCAATAATAATTAAAGTAATTCCAGCACATCGTTTAACTTGGCAAAAAGTTCTTTTAACAATATGTTTCATAAAAACTCAAAGAAAAATTGATAATATGGTAATAATGGTAGAGTTATTTCAAAAATATTGGAATGTATATTCTTTTCTCATCTAAAACTAAATAAGCAAGATATTGACCTGTTTGCGCTATGTTTCCTTGAACATCGCGGCCGTCCCATGTAAAAGAGTGATTACCGGCATCATAATATTGTTTAGGTTGGTAAAATACTTTTCTGCCGATAAAATCAATAATAGATATTTCGCATAATTCTCGTTTTTCAAGAAAAAAATTCAGAGATGTTCTATCGCTGAACGGATTAGGAGCTACGCTTATATTGAGCGAAGATATAAATTCTGCTACGCTTGTTGCGCCTACTGTAAATGCTATTGGAGTTATAAGATTCCACTGATCGTCTTCATCGGGCAAATCGTCTCCGTTAACTGCATTGGCTGCAATATGCAAGTAATACGTTCCTGCTTCTTTTGGGGCAATCCAAATAAATTCGAACATTACAGTATCGTTGATACCCTTTTTAGGAAATTTTTGGACTAATTCTTGACTAAGCAACCTTAAATCAGATTCATTGGAATCTGGAGCCAAAGCGCCTTGCCCGGAAAAACCTGTGAAAGGATCGTCAGTTGTTCTTACGGCAATATCAATTCCAAAAAGATTGTTTTTATTATGCGCTACAACAGCTCGCAAAGATAAAGTATCTCCAGGCTCTATGTTGAATGTGCCTGTTAAAGAAGTTACTTTTATTGATGTGGCTGGATTCGGAACTCCTCCGCCATGGCATGTGCATCCATACGTAGAACCGGCTATGCCTGTGCTATATGCATGCGATACATGTTGAGATGTGAATAAAATTATAATGTATAATATGCAGAAATGAATTTTCTTAGAGATTTTCATACGCTAATATATATTAGATAAAAATGTAAAATAAAATAATGATTAAAACAAAGTTTTATAATAAATGTGCTAATGTTTTAATTTGCTATTGAGAAATAATGAAAGGCATTGTGCGAATTGATGTTCCATTTGAAATAATTATTAAATAAGTACCTGCTGAACAATGAGTACCATCCGCTATGCAGCGATTCCACACAACAGTTCCATTCTGAATGTCTGACTGGTAAAAACGAATTATATCGCGTCCAAAAATATCGGTTATTTTAATTGAATTAGCTTTATTTGCATTGATAGTAAGCAAAGTATTCATAGGATTAGGCCAAATAGAAAAATCAGCATTATCTTCTGATGATTGAACGTTTGTCAGCAACGAGCGCAATGATGCAAATTCAATCAGATGAGCTTCGGCGCCGGAAACAAGACGAACTATGCCGGATGCCGGACCATTGGTAGTTGGGGCATAACGAACAGTCATGGAAAGGCAGGCTCCAGTTTGCAAAGTTTTGGGTGTTTGCTCATGCTCTACCAGAAGAAATTGACCGTCTGTTAAAGTGTCTAATCTCTGCGCAATAAAAGGAATTGAGCAGCTGTTGCAAACTGAAATTACAGAATCACGAAATTCGCCAATGGCTATGCTGTCGAATACAATGCGTTGCAAACTAATGCAGGTTTCACAACCGCGTCCTGAAATATTGAGGGTTTTTACAAAGCCAGATGTTGAATTGGAATGAAATAAAATTTGCGATTGCTTAGGTCCTGGCGAAGAGGGTGAAAACCGTATTTTCAAATTTTGAGTTTTCCCTGTGGCTAACTGATACGATCCTCCGCCTTCGATAATTGAAAAATCTGCTTTTTCAGCGCCAACTATTTCGGTTGCTGTTATGGTTAATAGAGCACCGCCATCATTGCGAATAAGATTTGGAAACAAGAAATCACGAAATTGTCCAGGACGGACACAGCCGAAATCATATAGATTATTTTCAAATGTCAGCAAGGGCCCTGATGAGCCGTTCAATCCAACTTTTATTGATGCGACAGCCTCTCCGCATTCATTGCTGATTATGCAGTCATATTTTCCGGTGTCCTGTGGGAAAACAGATTGAATAATTACAATAGGCAATGTGTCATTTAGAAGAACTTTGTTATTCTTTTTCCATTGATAGCGTAGATTATCACCTTTTGCAAGCACAGACAAGGTTAACTGTTCAGATGCGGGAACAGCGGTGTCGGCAGTTTGTTTGAGTATAACCGGCGATTGTATAAATGTTATATTAGCTTCGGAGACAGATGCAAAACCGCAACGATTTTTTAGCGTTACAGAATATTTCCCGACTGAAGAGTAATTTACTGACGGAATTAGCAAGGAATCTCCGGTGATATCATATATAACATCTGCCCCTTTACGCCATGTGTAAGCTGTTGCGCTGTCAATTGTTTTTACAGTTAGAATAAGCGGCTGATTTTCACATGCAGAAGTATCGTGCAAAGCAATAGATAAACGAGGTGCGGGCAAAAACCCAAGAACTACAGTGTTTGAGACAGCCGACGGAGCGCAAAGTCCTATGGCAGATGCCTCATATACGCCTGTGTCTTTTGCAGATACAGAGTTAAATGTTATTTTGCTAATATTTGAGTTTGCAAGCAGCTTACCATTTTTTCGCCATTCATACTTGCTGATTGCGCCGCTTGCCGCAAAGGATAATGCAGCTGATTCACCCGGACAAACGTACACATTTTGCGGCTGCATTGTGATTTTGGGCGGATTTTTTATGACTAATTTCGAAATACTGCTTGTTACATTAGATCCGCAGCCGGATATAACAACATCATAAAGGCCGTCGTGTACTCCTGCGACAATTGGCGGTGTTTCATAAGAATATGATTGAGCGTTATTTATTGCCTGGCCGTTTCTGCGCCATTGAAAAGTAAAATAAGCGGGATTATCCTCGACTTCTACTGAAAATCGGACTTTGCTGCCTTCACAAGCAACTATTGATGAATCTGGCTGTTTAGTTATTATCGGAATTGCTGAAATATAAAATGGACTGTTGCTTGCATCATTTACTATGCGGTTAGACGCATCACTTATGCGTATAAGATATGCTCCGCCCGGCTGAATTTGTGAAGGAATATTCCAAATATATTGTCCAGAAGCTGCAGATACAGATCCGTTAATTATTGACCACTGCTGACCGGAATTGCTGCTCAGTTCGATGCTAACTTGAGAAACGCCTACTGATTTCCATTTTATCGCTTGAGAACTTCCCCGACACCATTGTTCGTTACCGTTTGGCGATACGGTTTCAATGCCAGGAACAATTATTGTCAAAGGAACAGATAGAAAATTCCAACAATCTCCCGTCGCCGACAAATTATTATCTGAAGCCAATCCCGCCATGCGCAGCGAGTAAGTGCCTGGCGTAGTTGGTGCTGTCCACTGAAATAGAAATTGGGCGCGACGCGGAGAGCCGCTAATTGATTGAGGACTGCTGTGAGTTAGTTCGCCGTTCAACAGCCGAAGACCAGCTCCGGCTGTGAATGTTCCGATATTATTATTATTTGTGTCTTTTACTGATATATTAATTCCGGCAGAAGGAAGAGAAGCATGAGCGACATAAGCTGTTATTGAAATTGTTTCGCCGGAAGCAACTGTAATTGAATTACTTGTCAGATTATGCGAAACTATTGCTTCGGCATTTGGATCGACTGAATGACAAGAGCATCCGCTAATTGTTCGTCCTACTATTCCTGCTCTGTCAGCAAGAATTTTTTCATTTGAACAAAGAAGAATTGCGATGAACAAGAACAATCGCCACATAGAAGCATATAGACAATTCACTTGTTTTTCCTCGAATTTTAGGTGATAGTTATTCGCAGTATGCCTGTTGAACTTTCAAATGTATTTGCAAATGCTTTCAACGGCTTATTAGCCGGGCCTTGCAGCACTGAACCATTTTTATAATCAAATGTAGAACCATGACATAAGCATATTATAACATGAGAATATTTATCCGGCGGCATCATTTCTTTATAACAAGCTTCGTGTGTGCAAAGTCCGGTAAGGACTATAAATTCATCATCTGCAATTTTAGTGATTATCAAAGGATACCCATTATTGACAGCTACGCCTTTAGTGTCGTTGAATGCACGTTTGATTCCTATGCCGAGAGATGATAGTTCTGGAAATGTAGATGTATTTATTTCAACAACTCCGCTTCCAACTGCTGAAACGACATTATTTTTTTCGTAAAATTCACAACTTTCTAAAATTGAAGCGGCAGTTTCAGCACAAAGAGCAATACCTAAGCCGCTAATTGCTTTTGACAAAAAAAAACGACGGCTTTCTTTGTTTTCCATAGATGCTGTTAAATCCTAAATCAACAAAACTAAATGTTATCTTTATTTTCCGTCGGTATTGGTAGAGCCGAACAAAGAAAATTCAACTGCAATAGTTTCGCCTACTTTTTTTCCGATATAGCCGCCGGTTCCAAATATTTTAAAATCTTTCAAAGCAATCTGAAATCTGCCTGTTATCATTGCCAAATCACCGGAAGCACGTTGTTGCGTTGCAGCAGATTCTTTAATGTATTTTATCGTGATAGGCGCTTTAATATCTTTCGATTCTCCATGAAGTGTAAATGTTCCAATTGCAGTAGCCTTTATTTCGGCAGATGAACTTTCGTCGCTAGTGATCTGTATGCTTTCTAAAGTAGTTAAACGAAATGAAATAGTAGGATAAGCATCTGCTTCTAACCATTCTTTGCTGAGTAAATGCTTGTCTCGTTTAGTAATTCCAGTTTGCATGGAAGTTGCATCAACAACAATATTTCCTTGAGCTGCTTCAAGATTATCGAGATTAAGTGTAAACCCTCCGGAAATTTTATCAGCTGAGCCTTTTATTTCTTCAAGCGGAGCCGAACTAGTGAATTTTACAATATTTGCGCCGACTTTATTATTCAACGCAATATTTTTTCTGCCGCCCATGCCGTTTTTTAAACCCGTCGCGCTTATAGCTGAAATTGTAATAAAGCAAAGGAGAACAGCTATAAAAATATATTTTCCAATTTTACACATAAATTTTATTCTAGAATGTAGCATTAAGAGTATTGTAGCATCGTTTTTGTTTCAATATTTTGCAAAATACAAGGAAATTACATTGCAACCATATTTATTGCAATGAATTACGATTTAATCTTTTTGCTGTGTAAAAACATCCGATGGCTGCGACAAACAAAATCCCGCCGGGTATAGTTACAGAACAAAATAGATTGGCAATCGAGTCAGTATTCCCGGGCAGCAAACCTAAATGGAAATCATCTATCCATTCAATTTTTTCTGTTTCAGCGCCAAATAATTCATCTTTGACTATTGTAACGACTTGCGTTTTATCTTTTGTAAATATTTCTCTGCCTTGCATTATCCAAATCGAGATCAGCACGAGCAAAAGTGCAGTAAAAAACAAGGCGGCAATATACCATTTCATAGTTTTGATGTTAGTTTAATAAAAAATATGCAACTGTGCAGCCCAGCGACCTGAACGAAAATCATTTGCTTCCATAATCCTATATTCAGGCCGAAGTTCAATATACGGCAAAATAAATGCCTGCACTCCAAGAACAATCTGATTGGTAAACTCATCGAATAGTCCAATAATCGAATTTCCTGTTTCTATACGAGCACAAAGCAGAAGAGCATCGTTGATCTGATACAATCCTTCGAGAGAATACGTATTTGTAGTGCGAACAGATTTTTTATTGGAATGAGCATAGTCAAAAGTTAAAGAAAAATAGTCAGTCAAACCGATGCCTGCAAAGCCGTTGAGCATAAAAAAATCATCATTGACAAAATAGGAGCCTCCTGCTAAAGTGTTGATGGAGTTATTAAAAAATCGAGGCCAAAACATCGCGCGAAAAGCAAATGACGGCTTGTTTTTCGCAGATATTAAAGAAACAGCCGATCCTTGCGGTACTGGCGCCAAAACCTCTGACAAAGCTTGCGAGCCAAAAATACCTGCGGAAAGCGTTATGATATGGAGGCCGTCATAAGTTGCTTCTGTGCCATATTCCCCATAAAGCGGCGGTATGATTGATGAAATGCCGGTGGTATTTGTACCGTCGGCTGAGGGTGCTTGTCGAGTAAGTTTTGTATGATCATCGTAGCGTATTCCAATGGAGGGCTGAATTTTTCCTATTCGCAACGATGGCCATGAGAGCGAGGGTTGAAAAGCAACAGAAGCCATCCATGGCTGCTGTCCAGGATAATCTGCTGTATTTGTATTGCCAAAACGCTTATGACCTACATTGATGGCGGCTTCTGCCGACATCCACTCCACAGGAGCATATTGTGCATAGACAGCAGCTTGCATAGGGAAAATCTTGCGTTGAGCATCTTCGCTTTTATGAGATCGTGCCATTTGCAATCGGAAATCCATGCCTAAAGTTAATTTTCCGTCAAATATCGTGTTTTGCTGCGGATCTAATTTATAAAGCCATTCTAAACCGACTGTTTTCGGCTTTAGCAGAGACACGTCATTATGAGTGTAAGCACTTAAATCATTTCGCAAACCTCCGCCTTGCGACATTATATGGCACGAAATGCATTTATTCCCGGTTAGCAAAGAAAATTGAGGAATAGAATATGTTGAGTTTATTTCCGCAAATAATAACAGGAATATTAATATTATAAAGTAAGTGTATTTATTCATAAAGCAGACCGTATTTCTGTGTTTCTTTACTTTGAACGAGCTGTCAATATTTTTTTGCAAGTGTATATTTAATTATAATTTAACATGCATATTACGACAATGAATGACTGATGCCCAATATCATGCAAATATATTATAAATATACACTTGAACTGCTAGTCAATAAATTTAACAATTATTTAAATAGAAAAGCTTTTACGAGAGGAAAAAACATAGCGCTAATATACAAGCAATGCAATATTAAAATAACTGCAAATGCAGCTAAAACATCATCAAATATTACCCAATATGCTCCATTTTTACGATTTGCCCAGCTAATTGGAGGCGGCTTCAAAACATCAAACAAACGAAACAACGCAAATCCAACTATACACCAGAATATATCAATCGGAACGTAAGGCCAAGCCAAAATAATCCAAATTCCTACGCATTCATCAATAATAATAATCGAAGAATCACTGCCATATTTTCGTTCGGTGTTTGGAATTGCTAATAGACCGATTATTATCCCAATTATTGCCAAAAGAAAAAATATTTCATGAGATTGAGTAAATAATGTTAATCCGAGCGCAGCGAGCGAGCCAAACGTGCCTGGCATAAACGGCGCATGACCTATACCGAATCCAGTAACAATCCATTCGGAAGAATACTCTGCACAATCAATGCTGATAAATCGTCGAACTGCATGTCTGTTAACCCAAAGATATTCTATGCCTGTCCATACGGTATAGCCAGTTAGAGCAATTATGCCATAGTAAGTATATTCCGAATATAATAAATGTCGCAATTCGTTTGAAAACGAAAATTTGGCAGATCCCAGCCAAGCAAGTCCAATAAGCCAAACAATGAAGCACATTTGCAAAAAAGTTTTTGCTTTTGCAGAACGCGAAGTGATAACAGGATGTCCTATATCGTCGGCATAAGATCGCAATAACGTGGTAATTACATCGCGCACAATAATAATCAAAACAGGCCAAAGAGGCAGCACCTCTGCCTCTGCAAAGCCAAAAAAAGCGGCAGATACTAAAATTTTATCCGCTAACGGATCGAAAAAAACGCCAAAACTCGTAACTTCGCCACGTTTTCGAGCTAGCCAACCATCTGCGTAGTCGGAAATGCCTCCGATAAAAAAAACAATTGCTGCCCATTGCCATGCGCTTGAACTTTCGGAAACTATCAGCAAGTAAACTAATGGGGCTAATAGTATCCTCACACAACTAACTATTGTTGGCAGTGTAAGCGTCATGTATCAATAATTGTTTGGATTGTGAAATATTTAATAGAATTTGAGCAAATTTAAGAACATAAACCGACTATTTCTCCTAAAATTTTACTAATAATATCAATTGATTGCTATGAATTTAATTTTTATGGGAACACCCGAATTTGCAGTTCCAGCGCTTGAAATGTTGCATCAGCACTTTGGCATAAAAGCAGTTGTTACAATACCCGACAAACCTATTGGACGCGGACAAAAACTAATGCCTTCGGCAGTTAAAATCACTGCACAAAACCTTGGAATTGACATTTTTCAACCGAGTTCTCTCCGAAATGAAAAATTTCGAGAGGAATTGGCAGCTTTGAAGCCCGACATTATCTGCGTAATTGCATTTAGAATTTTGCCTGCTTCGATATTCTCTCTTTCTTGTCTCGGCTCATTTAACGTTCATGCCAGTTTACTTCCGAAATACCGTGGTGCAGCCCCAATTCAGCATGCAATAATTAACGGTGAAGCAGAAACAGGCGTTACTTCATTTTTACTAAATGAAAAAGTTGATGCTGGCAATATCATTTTGCAAAAGAAAATTTCCATACCAGACGGAATGACCGCCGGAGAACTCTATAGAACATTGATGCCATTGGCTGCAAATGCCGCTGTTGAAACATGTTTTATATTACAAAAAACATTCCAGCCATTAAAGCAAAATGATGAAATTGCCACTCCAGCACCTAAAATTTTTAGAGATGAATGCGCTATTGATTGGTCGCAGTCGGCTCATAAAGTTCGAAACTTTATACATGGAGTTTCGCCTATACCTTGCGCATGGACATTGTTAGATGGAAAAAGATTGAAAATATATCGCTGCGCATTGTTGAATGAACCTCGTAATTCCAATGCTTTTCCGGGTGAATATGAAGCGACGGGTGAAGTTTTCCGTGTAATGTGCGGAGATGAAGCATTAGACTTATTAGAAATTCAACCAGAAGGAAAACCTATAATGACAGCATCAGCATTCATACGCGGAAGACAACACGGTCTGCGAGGGAAATTAGGAGCATGATCTTAAAAATGTTAAATTTTTGGATATCTACAGTAATTACATCAATTGTTTGCTGCTGCTTTTTTCTATGGTTTGATGTACCGATTGCTGTGTATTTTCATGGGTTATCTCAAGAATGGTGGGTAGGCGCTGCAAATATGTTGACAGAAGCAGGAGATTCAAAATGGACTCTTGTACCGTCATTAATCATTATGATTATTTTTTGGCGCCGCAATCGTGATATTGCGCGAAAATCATGGTTTGTTTTTGTTTCTATTGCCGGATCTGGAATAATAGTCAATATTATTAAGGTTGTGGTATGTCGCTTTAGACCAATACAATATTTTGAGCATGAACTGTATGGTTTTGATTTTCTTGCTTTTATTGCAGATTTCGGTAGAAACTCCTTTCCATCCGGTCATTCTGCAACAGCTCTAAGCGTTGCGGTTTCCTTAGGATTGTTGCTTCCGAAATATCGTACAATTTTCTGGGTAGCAGGCATTGCCGTCGCTTTCAGCCGCATAGTCATAGCAATACACTATTGCAGCGACGTGCTTGCTGGCATGCTTATCGGTGTTTATTGGACAATTTTTATGCATCGTTTGATAATCGCACGCAAAAACATTGAAATGAAGCAAACCAAAAAATAGAAACGTATTCAAATATAATTTGGCGAATTCAAATCGTAGTATCACTATATAAAAGCGCTAAATGCTCTTTCCGTTCCTTTCAAGCTCCCGTCTTAATTCGCAGATTCAACACTAAAGCGCAACTTTAGAAATAAATAGAAGCTTGTGTAAAGTGTGATAGTGCAACAATCCAATCACGAGTTCATAAATGAGCCCACTCAGAAAAGTCGACTAATATTTCAAATCAAAGAAAGCATGGGAAAAAATATAGTTTTTACTCATTTTTAAAAAATAAATCGTAAAAGCACGACTTTTGTAGCTCGAAAAAATATATTTTTTAGAAAAATAGCGAATCTTTCGCCTGCAATTTTTATAAAATACCTTTTCGGAGCGGGCGCATAAATTATTTTCAAAATATGACAAAAGTCAATTGAAGGCATATTGTGATGATATAATTTTGCTTTTGAAATTAAGATAAACAATCAAATCTTCATAAGATTTAGAACAATGTGATTCTCATTATTAAAAGAAGTATTATTCATTATTTACATGGTGACGCGATGAAAATAGTTCAATTAGCAATTGTGTTTGCAACTCTGATATGGGCAAATAATTTAATGTATGCTGACAAATTTACAGCATCCTCACATTCAATGATAATTAGCGGGACATCTACTCTTCACGATTGGGAAGCGCCCGCAAAAACATTAACTGCAAAGGGAGACATATCACTAAATGGAAATGATCTGCAAAATATTGCATCATTATCAGTTGTATGTGAAAGCAAGTCAATAAAAAGTGCTAAAGGCGAAAGTATGGATGAGAAAATTTATGAAGCTTTAAAAGCAGATGATTATTCATCAATTAACTATACTCTGTCAAAGGTAAAATCAATAACGAAAACTAATGACGGTTGGAGTATTGAAACGAGTGGAAATCTAACTATTGCCGGACAGACAAGAGAAATCGATTTATCAGTAAAAGCAATCGTAAAAACGAATGGTGAAATTCAATTTATAGGAAAGAAAGCATTGAAACTATCAACATTTAATATTTCTCGTCCATCTGCAATGATGGGAATGATTAAGTGCGGAGATGATATTGTTCTTACTTTTACCGTTACAATGAAAAAATCTTAAATCAATTGAAACTGTTTTTTAATTAACATATATAAATATTTATCTTGTTCAACATCTTGAAAGTATGGTCATGAAACGTTTTATTAATGTAATGCTCTTTGCTCTTGCAACAACTATTGCAACCGCTTATGCTCAATTAGATATAATCCACAATTTGCGCTCTTATGACAAGAAGGGCATAGGAGTTTTCGAATCTCCTAAAGACGAAGTTCAAAAATATGAGGGATTAAAATTACGATTTGGTGCTGGATTTACACAGTAGTATCAAATTTTACAGCATAGTAATACTGCCTATGACAGCTCTGTTTACAAATTGATGCCAATAACCGGAGGATTTGGAACAGCAATGGCTAATTTATTTATGGATGTACAGTTAGAAGATGGAGTACGGCTAAATGTTACGTCTTATCTTTCGGCGCGTCATCACAATGAAACGTGGATAAAAGGCGGGTATATTCAATTTGACAACTTGGCATTCCTTGGAGTTGACGCATTAAATGATATTATGAAGTATTTAACAATTCGTGTTGGACACATGGAAGTAAACTATGGAGATGCCCATTTTCGTCGCTCTGATGGTGGCGCAACATTACAGAACCCGTTTATGGATAATTACATAATAGATGATTTTGCAACAGAAATTGGAGCAGATGTGCTATTTCGCAGCAATGGATTTTTAGCGCTTGCCGGTGTTACAAATGGGGCAATCAAAGGTAGTGTTGATGTTGTAAAGTCAACGCCAATTGACAAGGACACATCAAAATCTCCTGCTTTTTTATTTAAACTTGGCTATGACAATAAAATTGGCGACGATATGAGATTGCGCCTTACTGGATCGGGCTATATGATCAACAGTGCGCAAAGCAATACTTTGTTTTGGGGAGATAGAACAGGATCAAATTATTGGATGGTTATGGAACCGACAACTGCTACATATACCGCAAATCCTTGGTCAGGCAGATTAAATCCAGCAATGTCAGATAAAGTAACCGCATTTCAATTAAACGCTTTTTTCAAAGCAAACGGTTTTGAGTTCTTTGGAACGTATGAAACTGCAACTGGAAGAAATGCTAATGACCGAGATCTAATAGCTGACCCAACAGGAAAAACGGCGTTGGATAGGAAGTTTAATCAAATTGCAGTTGATGCGCTCTATCGTTTTGGCGCCAAAGAAAATACTTATCTTGCTGCAAGATATAATGTGGTAAAAGGCAGCTTTTTAACAAGCAATCAAGCTGAACAAAGCGTTGATAGAATATCAATTGATGCAGGCTGGTTTGTAACTGAAAATATACTTGTAAAAGGTGAATATGTTACTCAAAATTACAAGGACTTTCCAACTAAGCACATTTTGTCAGGCGGTAAATTCGACGGCATTGTGCTGGAAGCCGCCGTTGGTTTTTAAATAAAATCACTTATAAAAAAACATTGTTTGCTCTGTCGTTTCTAGTTTTAATAGTTTTCTTTAAAATAATTGTTGATCGTTATTGATGGTGCAATGATGAAAACCAGAATTTCTCTATTAGGATTAGCAATAATAGCTTCTGCTCAAATGAGTTTTATCGAGTCGCCTAATATGCGCTATACGTATGCTATTGAAGATGGAAGCCGCTTAATAATAGAAGGATCGAGTAATATAAATTCTTTCGGCTGCCTTGATAAGAGCAATTTTCCTCCAACACCATTTATGATGTCTGCAATTGATGACACGATTAGATTTACGAATGCTGTTCTCTTGCTTAAAACTAAGAATCTAGATTGTGATAACTCGAAAATGAATAAAGATTTGTGTAATGCCATGAAAGCCGATGAATATCCATATATTAAAGTAGAACTCCATAAAGCAATGATTCAAAGCGGGAGTTTTCAAGAATCAGGCGAATGGATTTATTTGAAAGCTATTGCCACTCTGACAATAACGAGCGTAGATAAGCTGGTTACAATGGAAGTGCAAGCAAAAAGAATTGCATCGAATAAATATCGTTTTAAAGCAATAAAAGAACTTCGCATGACTGATTTCAATATACAGCCTCCAAGCGCAATGCTTGGACTCATCAAGGTAAAAGATGCAATCAGAATCAATTTTGATTTAACTGCGCAAGCTAAAGCGAATTGATAGTAAGTCAAAAAACTTTTTTAAAGAAAATGCATTTATCATAAGCCATTGATTTGCAAGAATCAATGGCTTAATAATTATGAAATATATCTGCTCGTTAATAACAGTATATATTCATGCGCAAGCAAGTGAAATGAGATTGTTCTCTTATCTTATTGTCAAATAACGCATAAATACCTTCGCGGCTAAATTCGTATATTTGCAATTGCAGCACGTACTATTTCTTTCCTCTATTGCATGACTCTACCGATAATTCGCTTTGTAGGAGTAAGAGTTTATCTTGCTCTTTTAGTTTGCATAGGAGCCGCATTGTCTTTTGATTGCGATGCCCAAGACACATTGCCATCACCCAAAAAACCTGCAATTGCTCCAAGAATACCATTATGGATAGGTTTTGGCGGTGGAATAAATTATCTGCAATTCTCAACTGACGGAAATTTACGATGTCTTGGCGATCCGGCTTGCCCTGTTTATAATGGAGCCGGTATTTTTACACCATTGTTTGGCGGTTCTTTCGATTGGCGGTTAAGCGGTTCGTTAGGATTATTGCTTCGCGCAAATTATAACCTTGCGAATGTGTCTTTAACAGCCGAAGATAATCGAGCGAAAACCTTTGATGGTTCGGGAAATATCGTACCTTTAGTTCGACGTCATTCTCTTGAAATTTCTGCACCTCATATCAGCTTTGATATTTTGGCGGATATAATATTAGATAATATTCGATTTTTTGGAGGCGGAAACGCCACGTTTCTATTTGCTCCAAAATGGTCTTCAAATTCGACTATTCTTTCGCCCGGAAATGTAACTTTCGGAAACAATCGCCGCGACACATTATTTTTACCTGAAACCAAAATCACCGATGCCTCATCATATCAACCCGGCATTACTGCGGGTTTTGGCTATGACTTCTATCTTAATCAAAAACTTATTCTAACTCCAGAAGTCTGCGGTACATTGCCTTTATCTTCAATTATAAAAGTTGGAAATTTAAAAAAATCCTCAGTTGCTCTTTCATTATCTTTACGCTTTGGAAGCGGACTTGTAAAAACGGAAGTTAAGCGATTTCAACGGTTATTTGACACTGTAACCATTCAAAACCCGACATTTGCAGGAACAAGATTTTCATTCGGTAAAAATATCATGCAAATTGATGTAAATGAAACCGATGACACTCGTATCATTACCGAAACAACTATGCGGCGCGACACCGTTACTGTTGGTACAAAAAAAGTTGTTGAACCGCCAAAACCTATTGATCCGACTGCTTCATTTTCGGTCTATGGCATAAACGGTAATGAAGCAAAATCACCTCTGACTGAATTTCTTGTTCGAGGTAGGTTTGTAACTGAGGCATTTCCTCTGTTGCCAATGCTGTTTTTTGAAAATAATTCTTCTACGCCGGCAAAGCGTTATCATCTTCTTGCTTCTTCCGAAGGATTTTCGGAAGATAAATTGCCACCCCATGTGCTTGATCAGCACAAAGAAATTCTTAATATCATAGGCAAGAGAATGAGCGACAACCCAAAAACTGAAATAACGCTGCGGGGCACTGCCGACGAAACGACTGAAAACGCTGACTGTCATCTTGCAGAATCACGCGCTCGATATGTCAAAGACTATTTATCTACAGTTTGGGGCGTTGCTGAATCCAGAATAAAGTTAGCGAGATTACGCAGAAAATGTGAGCCTGAAAGCCCTACAACTTCGCAAGTTGAAGCCGGTTATGCTGAAAATCGTCGAGTAGAAATAGAATCGGACGACGATGAAACATTGCTTGCTCCGGTTCTGCGAGCCAAATACATTGAATTGTCAAGTGCCGTGCCTGAAAAATTTGAAATTGATCCAAGCGCCAGCATTGTTGATAAATTTCAATCATGGGAATTATCGGTTAAATATAAAAAAGCAATAATAGCAACAGAAATCGGAAAGGGCGCACCAATTTCCAAACAAATTACTCTGCCTTACGACATTGCCCGCTCTATGCATACAGATGAAGCAGGAACAGTTGATATTGCAATGTTAATTACTGATGGAAACGGGAAAACAGCTAATCATGAAATTGAGATCCCTGTCAAAAGAGATACAGTTCGCCAAGCTATAGCTCGTTTATCGCTTATGCACTTTCAAGTATTGAAAGACAAGCTTAATCGAGCTGCAAAAGCAGCAATAAAGCGCTTTATATCCGATTTAGGCGACGATGCAACTGTCAGCGTTGTTGGTTATACTGATAATCTCGGCGACCAAGAGTTAAATTCACGCCTTTCGAGCAGACGCGCCGAAGAAGTAACTAATTATATTAAATTTCTAAAACCTTCAGTAAAAATTACTAGAAACGAAGGGGTTGCATCAACGAAATATCCTCCGGGAATTACCTCGCATGAATTGCCTGAATCTCGTATTTTAAGCCGAACTGTGCAAATTGAAATTATTCGGAATTGGTGGTGATTTATATTTAATACTTTGCAAATATTGCAACGCAATGGCTAATATTAATATTCAGCGTCATTAGGAGCAAATCTACTCTCAAAAGTGCTCAGACGAGATGATCTACCATCAAATCGTGCCGCGTGCTTCATTGCAATTTATCCAATATTTCAATATGTCTATTGATGACGAAATTATAGATATAGGCAGCGGAGACAGTTCATTCGCTGATTATTTGCTTTCTATAGATTACAAGTATATTATCGTGCTTGATATTTCAAAAACAGCCATTATTAGAGCGAAAGAACGATTGGTGAGACTAATCAGATATGGCAACTTGGTTAACTTTAGATGTTTTAGAACACTTATCGCATCGCCATTATGATATCTATAACAATCGCACTGCCATCTATTTTATTGCTGAATATAAAGAAATTTAAAAAATAGGTTCTAGTCATGTCATATTCTATTGAGAATAATTGAATTATTGTCATTGGCACATATCTTGTTAAATATCTAAAATAATACAGCACTTTAAATATGATACAATACTCTGAAACATCTATTGCTGCTCTCTTGCAACAAGATGACAATTGAATGTATGAGCCCCCTCTTAAAAGGGTGTTTATTTTATTGAAGGAAGTTAAAATAAAGATAATAAAATTCTTTATTTTATTAAAAAGTCCATGCAAAACAACAATATATGATCTATGATGATAATAATTGTCGGAGCTTTGATTGAAACCGGCATATTTCTGCCAGATAAATGCGATAATAATCGCTTTTTATGCGATTTCTGGCGCCCTTTGACATGGCTCTGCCACGAAGTTGGCTATGCGAACAATATTTATCCATAAACAACGACAGCACGACCATAGACGCTGCTTCTGAATGCCGCGATATTTT
>JBDHXA010000046.1:0-22737 GCA_039810485.1 Chlorobiota bacterium
TAAAATAAAGAATTTTATTATCTTTATTTTAACTTCCTTCAATAAAATAAACACCCTTTTAAGAGGGGGCTCATATACAAAATTCCTATAACTGTTGAAGCGATTAATAATTTAATCGAAAAATTAATTTATAAAAAAATTACAGCATTCAATTTTTGTCGAAAAAGTAAAGTTTTCATGATAGCAGCCGATAATAACAATAGTTCTATGAATATTTTTCTGTGAGGAAATTCTGATGCCAATGATAACTTCAGTTGGGATAAATATAACAGCCACATCACAGTCAGTCGAAAAAAGATTGCTAATCCACGATATTGTTCGCGATGAAATGCGGCGTGACGGTTATAAACTTTCCAATACGTCAGCTGTATATAGAAAATTAGACGAATTTCTCAATCTTGGCAGCACTAAAGACCTGAACATGAGCGATTTATCTCCGCAAGAGCGTGAGATTTTCTTAAAAATACTTTCAAAATTATTGAAGCTTGGTTTTGTGAGCTATAATCTTTATGAAGTAAATGGCAAGCCTGAAAAGCATTTTGTTGTGAATACTATTGGCGATACAAGACTATACGGAAAGAAAATATTGCGGCAATAACTCTCAAGCGCACTATTTTTGCAGTATGAATACAAAATTATACTGTTTGCAAACGCTGCTTATTCTTACCTTTTCTATTCTTTGCACTTCAATTGCCTATGCTGACAAGTGCAGCGACCGCATCCTTCTTTCTGGCGAAGAGCCGTTAATGCGCTATGGCATTGACAGCACACAACATTGGTGGGCTGTTACTCAGCCATTTACCAATGGATTTCGTCTTATTATTGATGGAGTTGCAAGCAGTGTTTATCAGGAAGTTTCCGATCCTAAATTTTCTCCAGATGGCAGCGACTGGGCTGCTTTTGCTCTTGATAATGCCGCTCAATGGTCGCTTCTTAGGCGCGATACGATTATTCGATTGAATTGTACGGCAAACGGCGAAATTTCTTTCGGGCAATACGGCGCTTTAGCATACTCATATAGGCAGGGAGATAATGAAATCTTTATGCTTAATGGCAAAGAATACCGAACATTAGACCGCATCGGCAGAATTTTTATCGCCTGCAATGGATATCACTTTGCATATTCTGCAAAGCGAGGCAGCGGAGAGGTAATCGTAACGAATGATTATGAATCAGATATCTATGAAGCAGCTCGCGTTATTGGATTGTGGGCCGATGGCAAACCTGTTTTCATTGCTTTGAGCGGCGGTCAATGGCGACTCCATAAAGGCAAGGAAGCGTTGTCGCGCGCCTTTGAGAATATAACTGAAGCGGTAATCAATCCCGAATGTACGGCAGTTGCAATAATTGGTGCTACACAAAGCGGATCTGTTGTCCAACTTTACTCTGAGGAATATTATGAACCGATAGAGAGTCGTATGTACGACTCAATGCATGATCTGACTATTCATTCAACAAAACCAATGTATGCTTGCACTGCGCAATTTAATCGTTCAGTATTTGTAGTATTTAATGGTGTAGAGTATGATGGCGGCCGTGAATGTGGCAAACCATTTTTTACATATAATGGATCTGAATTAATATTTCCTTCTGTTGATCAGCAATATTCATTTACCGTCAATGGCAAACGATATGTTCAGCCGGCGGCTATAGACATTTCTCGAAAGTATGCAGTCAAGCCGGGAAGCAAAACCTATGCTTATGGATCCAGCGCCGGATTGGTGGTGCGAGAAATGTCTAAAGACATGGCATATTCGGGTACAATGGTTGATGAAACAATAGCGCCACGCTATAATTGGCGCAACGGCCGCTATGAAACATTAGGTCGGATAAATCAGCGTTTGTATTTATTAACTTGTACATGGTAATAAATTAAAATCATGGCGGTGTTTGATATTATTATTCCAACGTATAATAATCTTGACGAATTAATAAAGTGTTTAAAATGTTTAGAAAAGCAAACATTTTTAAATTTTCGCGCTATTATTTGCATTGATGGATCGACCGATGGAACTGTTGAGTATTTTGAACATTATTTGCCTGATTTCCAAATAATTATAGCGCAGCATTCGGACAAAAAAAACCGCGGACGCAATCCTGCACGCAATCTTGCTTTGCCATATATTGCTTCCGAGCTTGTTCTCTTTTTGGACTCTGATATTGAATTGCTGCCTGACGCATTGCAATGTCATTACGACCTTTTATTGCAGCAAGATTGCGTTTCTGTTGGCGATGTGCAATATGCTAATGCGAGGAATAATATATGGGCGGATTATTTGCAGACAAGAGGTAAAAATAAGTATTTAGACAAAGCTGAAATCCCTGCGCGATATCTAATTACGCAAAACACAGCTCATAGAAGCAAGTATTTTGTTGAATTGGGCGGGCAAGATACTGCGATAACTCAATACGGCGGCGGCGATACTGAATATGCTTTGCGATTGTATCAGCGCTATCAATTGCCAACAGTATTTAATGCTCAGGCAAGAGGCGATTCTGAAATGAATAAAACTGTGGAAATTGCTTTGGCACAGATGGAAAAATTTGGCTCTGGAAATCTAAAATATCTATCAGAAAAATTTCCTGATGTCAAAGATATATTCGGATTAAAATATTTTACGGATAATTCATTCTCATCAGTAATAACAAGGAGTTTACTAAGATATAAAATTTCAAAAATAATAGAGAAATTATTACCTGCCATTCCTCCGGTTATTCGAAGATATGCATTGCATTATTGCGTTGCTGCAAGAATTAAGCGTGGTTTTCTCGGTTATTGATATTTCGCATTTGCGAGTATTAACTCGTCATAGATAGATAATAATTCATTTAAAAACTCATTAAATGTTTTTTCATGCCGGGCATTCTGTTGCAATTTATAATACAAATCTTTATTTTCAATCATTTGCTTTAAAGCATTAGAAAGTTCGCCAACGTTGCCGGGCGTAAATAACAATCCATTCTTGCCATCTGTTACGGCATCGGTAAGTCCGCCTATGCGGCTGGCAATTACCGGAATGCCTGCCGCCAAAGATTCAACTGTCGTAAGACCTCCTGTTTCTTCAACTAATGATGGAACGACTACGAGGTCAAGTTGAGAGAGAATTTCTGGCAGATATTCATAAGTGTAAGCCCCAGAAAATCGCAATATATTTTTTTTGTCAATTTCTCGTAAATAAGCTTCATACTCGGTTGATATGTTGCCATGGACTGACACAATTAGTTCTCTGCAGCTAAATTGTTGAGCAGCCAGCGCTAAGATGTGTACTCCCTTAATCGGAATGGCAGCACCTAAATATCCAACTCTCAGCAAATTATCTCTATTTTTTATTGTTCTGTGTTTTATTATTTTATCAATAATTGGCGACGCCTGACGCACAACACGAATATTTTTCTCGGAATGGCCAGAAGATGTAAAAAGTTCCTTTGTTCGGCTAGAAGGTGCTAAATGCAGTGAAAAATATTCAGAGGCGGCATGTATTCCTTGTTGCAGCCGCTTATTATATTTTTGTGCTTGATCTATATTTCCTAGGCATAAAGCGCATTTTCTACCAGTTTTGTCAGGCCCCGTGCATTGTTTCCCATCTTCGGTCAAAAGATATAATCGCGGGCAAATCAACCAAAAATTATGAGAAGTAAACGCAGAGGGTATATTGCGAAATTTCGCTTCTTGAGCTATACTTATTGAGAGATTAAACAGATTGTGAAAATGAATAATATTGGGTTGAAAATTATCAAGAAAATCGGCAAAATATTTACGAATTAAAGCATCTTCAATTTCTCTTTCAGGATTCAGCAAATCAAAAAATAATGTTGGGCGATTATAGATGCCAATTAATTCAATGCCATTTTTTATTCTATGATGGCAATAGTACGCTTCTTTGCCGGGAATATTATGAGCGCCTGCATAGAATACTGCTACTGCATGGCCTTGCTTGGCAAGATTCTCGGCAATAGTTCGAGGCAGTTGAGTGCCACCACCTTCTTCGTCCCAGCCATACATTGTCATGGCAATACGTTTTTTTTCGAAACTGCGTTTATTGTAAATCAGTTCATTGCTATGGGTTTTTTGCTGATTTGTATTTGCTTTTTGCATAAGGCGCGGCTGCATAGATTGCGCTTGTTTGCGTTCATCAGGCGACACTTCGACGCCATCTAAACCGATATAACCATCCCAAAACACTTGTTCATGTTCATTAGTCCAAGCCAAATTGCCTTCAGATGTTAAGCGCAGCCCTTTCGACATTCGGGCAGATTTAATAACATGATGATTGAATTGAACCATGCGAAAATGAAGGGCATATAAACGTGTGTTTTGCTTTAATGCCTGATTGAGGAGCTGCAAATTATAATTTGCTTCGGGCGATTTATCGGATGCGCCTTCGAGCAAGTTTTTTGCTTGCTCCACATTGCCAAGGCAATAAGAAATCACGCCACCATTATTTATTAAACCAATTGTAAGAATTTCTTTTTCTGTTTCAGTCAAACCCTTCACTTGCAGAGCGCGTTCGTAATATTGCAGTGCAATTTCGTAATCACGGTAAGGGCTTAGAGCGCAAAGATTACCGTAATCCCATAAAGCTGCGGCATGAGCATAGCCCTCTTTATTTATGTTTCTCAGTAAAGGATACAAATCGAGCAAAGGTATTTCGGTTCTATATTTTCGCAATATCAAGAGAGTCTCGTCAATAGTTATTTTTGTGTTATTGCTGCCGCTTGCGCTATCGGGACGCGCAAGAAAGAGTCCCAATGTTTCGCGAATATGTGCTGCGCCTGCTTTCCATGCCACGCGAATAAAAAAATCGTAATCTCCAGCAATTTTCAATTCCGTATCAAAATATCCAAGTGAGTCATGGAGTGCACGCCGCCACATTGGCTGCGCCCCGAAGCATGAGCTAGATAATTGAGTCCCTAAGTTGAAATCCGGCAAATCATAGCGTAATTCGGAAGCTGTTATGCAAAAAGTGTCGTTTTCTTTCGTTGTTACAAAACTGTCGGCATACACAAGACCAATTTGGGGATAAGAATCTAATGCTTTTGCCATCACTTCAAGAGCGTCAGGCCGGTGGCGATCGTCTGTATTTGCATTGGTGATAAACGCGCTTTTTGACATCTTAATTCCGCGGTTCCATGCTTCGTAAATTGTTTCTCTTTCGGGTGTTTTAATGTATTGTATATTTGAATGCTGCCGAACATATTTTTGGATAATATCATCTTCATTTTCCGGTGAATTGCTGTTAATGACAATAATTTCCAATAGTCCTTTTTTATATAATGTCTGCGATAATAAATTTTCAAAAAGTCCATGCATGTATTTTTCTGCTTTATAAACAGATACAATTGCAGAGACCAATGGAACCTTATTCGTTGGGAGTGATTTGCTTCTGTGAATTATAATTTCAGATGAAGAATTGTTTTTAGCAGTTTGTGTCTGATCTGCAGAGCGGATTGCGCCGGCTGTATATATTCCTAATAATTTGGCAGTATTATCAATTGCGTTGAATAAAGCAGATGCAAAATGCGCCTGATTATACTCTCTATATTTAATTTTTCCACGCTCTACAAGTTCGTTTCGCAAAGGCGTATCGCTTGATATTTTGAGCATTGCCTCTGCAATACTGTCGGCAGATGTAGGATCAACCAGCAAACCAGCATCTCCTGTATGTTCGCGAATACCTCGAATATCGCTCGTAATGACCGGACAGCCCAACCCCCAAGCTTCCGACACTGGCGTATTGGTTGGGCCAAACATTGTCGGCATGACCAATGCTGCTGCGCCAGCATATAATAGTGGCATATCTTGATCTGGAACATATCCCAAGTAACGACACAAATCTTGAACGTCGAGCTGTTCTGCAAGATGCATAGCCATTTCATAAATTTTCTCTCTTGCCTCTGCGGCTCCGCCAATACGCGAGCCGACAAGAGCTATCGGTATGTTTGTTTTGTATCGAAAACGTAAAATATGAAGGGCTTGGATAAGCCGGGCGTGATTTTTATGCATCCAGAATTGAGCTGGATAAAAGAAATATTGTTCAGGCAAATGATATTTCAAACGCATTCCTGCTATATGCAGACGCGAAATTTCAGTTTTATCAGGCGTGTATGCAGGAGGGAGAGGCAGTATATGTAATTTGCCGGCACTTATTAGCGAGCCATAATAGTTCAAAACATCTTCTTTACCTATTTTGCTGTCAACCAGAATTCCATCGGCAAATTTTGCGCCATTGCGAAAAAGATATTCGCGCCATTGCCAAGTTCCAAGCGCCGAAACTTCTGGAAAGTGTGGCTGTATGCGATGTTGCAAATCGTGAAAAGGCATTAGATATGGCAATCCGCTTTCGAATGAAATCATTTCTGGAGAAGCGAAAAGCAGTAAATCAATGCCAAAAGAGTGAAAAAAATCTGCGGCGCGGCTATTGCAACCCTTGACTTGAAGTTCTATTCCATCGGCGGTCATTTTGCCGGCGCGATCTGCGTTTGTGGTGAAAATTTGCGGCGGGATTTCAATTATTCGCCAACTTTCCGGCATATATTGCTTGAGCGGGCTGTCAGGAAGCACAAAGGCAGTGAAGTTATCTTGATCGCGCAGTCGCAAAACATTGAACATTGAACAAGCATATTGAAAAATACCGCCTGCAGTTTCGTTAAAACTTGCAAAAAAACCAATTTTCATATAGCATCTAAAATAATGTTATGGTTGCAACGGCACAACAATAATGCCATTTTCCTTGTAAAAGAAGAGCGCCCGACATTGTGCAATGCCGGGCGCCATGAGAACAGATATATATGCGTAATGTTACATTTTGTAGCCGTCAAGAAGAATTTCTTCGAGCAATTGTGATTCGCACGGTTTATCCTGCTGATTTATAGGATTTGCCATTAGCACCTGATCTACAGTTTGAATGGCAAAGACAGGCGCTTCGTCTTTCGTTATAAAGAACGATGGCAAGCCGCGCACCGAGAATCTGCCAGAAAAGGGTTGCTTGTCCGAAGCATTATGCATTGATACAATTATAATATCTTGCTCTTTTACTCCTGCATCTTGCAAAATGCGCATTATCCATGGGAAACGCTTCTTTGTGCCTGTGCATGAGCATGAAGGATTCACATAAATATAAATTCTTTGTTTTTTTGCCTGATATTCGGCAGATATTTTGGAAACAATTGCAGCATCGGGAGTATAAGTTGCAACTTCTCCGTCGAACCAAGCAAATCCCGGAGTAGAACGAAGTTGAGTTAACGAAAGCTGCTCGCCTTCATAAGTGGCTTCTGTCGTTTTGTTGCAGCCGGCTACGCTTACAAATAGAAGCGCTGCAAAGGTTAGTGTCAGAAGTGATTTCATAGTGCTGTCCGTGAAAAATAAGACAATAATTTTATAGTTGCTAAAGTGATAAAGGCATAACAAAAATGCAAAAAATATATGGCATAAAGAAGAATTATTTATTATAATTGGCAAATTGGCTGTTTGCCTAAGATGTGAGCAATATATTTGTTTGGATTGTCGGTTGTACTTGTTTAAAATTGTATTTTTGCTTCAAAGTGTTTTATTGATTATTCAAAGTCAAACTTTGCTAAACACCCCTAATTTCAAATTATTTGCAAACTAACATGAAAGATAGCAAAGAAAATTCGATTATACGATGCCATTGGTCAAGCTCGCCGATTCTAAACGCTTATCATGACACAGAATGGGGCGTGCCGCTTCATGAAGATAGGAAGCATTTTGAATTTTTAATTCTTGATGCGTTTCAAGCTGGTCTTAGCTGGGCAATTATTCTCAACAAGCGCGAAGGGTTGCGCCAAGCTTTTCACAATTTTAATGCTGATACAGTGGCAGGAATGACCGATGAAGAAGTTGAAAATTTGATGCAAAACTCAATGATAATTCGCAATCGTGCAAAAATTTGGGCAGCTCGGAATAATGCGCGGGCATTCCTGAACATTCAACAAGAATTTGGGGCGTTTGACAGCTACATTTGGCAGTTTACAAACTTTGTCACTATCAAGAACGCTTTCGCTCTGCCTCATCAAATTCCTGCGAGAACAACGGAATCAGACGCCATGAGCAAAGATCTTAAAAAAAAAGGATTTTCATTTGTCGGCTCCACTATTTGCTATGCTTACATGCAAGCTGCCGGAATGGTAAACGATCATCTTGTGTCATGCTTCCGATATGATGCCGCATAATTTGCACTACAACAGCAACTCACAGCATATCAATAAATTGCAAATGGATTGTTCAGTAAATAGCGTGGTTGTCATGAAGAAAGGCCCTTGAAATGCATCAAGGGCTTGTGAGCATGCTATGATAGGGAATTCTTTAGAACCTTGTTTCTAAATAATGAGGAAGCATGAGCCGCCAAGTAGGCCAGTCGTGGCGCATGTCATGTCCCCAAAGGTCGACTT
This sequence comes from Chlorobiota bacterium, assembly GCA_039810485.1. Classification (GTDB taxonomy): domain Bacteria; phylum Bacteroidota; class Ignavibacteria; order Kapaibacteriales; family UBA961; genus JADZAA01. Next base: position 8,410 of record JBDHXA010000046.1, read on the forward strand.
CGCAAGGAATGCCCTTTTTACGCAGAATATCGCCCATTTCAATCGAGGATTTAGGATGCTCATAAGGACCTTGTCCGGTAACAAAATGCAAATGACGCTTTGTGCGCAGAAGATTTAGCCAGTATTCATCATGCAGATTGGGCATATAATCAACCGGCGAATTATAATAGACATTATCGTCGAAATATTTATCGGTGTACCATTTTAGGTCATAAGTTCCGCTCATTGCGATAAAACCGTCGAATAAATCAGGACGGCGAAGAACGGTATTGACCGAGTGGAAAGCGCCGAGCGATGCGCCACTAGTGATAATAGGCACACGACCGCCGCAATCGTTGAAAATAAAAGGTACAACTTCTTCGCTAATGTAGCCATTGTACTGTTGATGCCTCGCTGCTTTCGCTTTAGGTTTCATGCGAGAATTAAGCCAGCTTTCGCTATTGATGCTGTTGATCGAATAAACCTTGCATTTGCCGGACTCGATATGATGTCTAATAGAATCAATTAGATAGAACCTTTCATATTCTAAATAATCGGCTGCGGCAGTTGGAAAGAGCAATAATGCAAAACCATAATGCCCATACGCGACAATTTCCATGTTCTTATTAAGGCGCGGGCTATACCATTTTTGAATTTCACGGCGCATAATACAACTCTACATTAGTTGAATGATTTAACATATTTCACGAAAATAAGGAATTTCATTTGTTTCTATCAGCTAGATTTATTTTTTGTCTGAGAGAAATAAATTGACAGATAGCGCAAAAACAGATAATTGCATGACGTCTGGCAAGCATACGATTAAAAAAAGTATTTTTGAACATGAATCTACGACAAAACCAATTATAATAATGATAAATGACGAACAAAATAACAAAAGGAAACAAAATCGCGCCAAAGGTTCTGAAGCCGAAGATATGGCGGCAGAGTATCTCGAGCGAGTTGGCATGGTTGTGATGAAGCGAAATTTTCATTTTGGACGCGACGGAGAAATTGATATTATTGCAAAAGAAGGCGAAACTCTTGTGTTTGTGGAGGTAAAATCACGACGCAGTTTGGTATATGGCACGCCGGAAGACGGCATCACACTGTCCAAACGGCGTATTTTGCGGCGAACAGCTGAGGGTTATCTGCATATTCATAAATTATACGGCTGCGAATGCCGTTTCGACTTTATTGCAGTGGATTACACTAAAACTCCAACAGAAATACGTCATATAATTAATGCGTTATAATTACATTTCAACTTCGTATGTTGCTTTACTTACTAAAACGAACGCTTCTCTTTCTGCCAACGCTTTTTCTTATCACATTAATTTCATTTTCAATCAGCCGGCTAGCTCCGGGCGATCCAGCTGAATTAAAGGCGGGAGCCGCAGGCGGGGAAAGCGGATCGAGCAGAAGCGGCAGCGGATTGAACGCTAAGATAATTCAGCAGGTTAGAGAGCAATGGCATCTCGACAAGCCGGTTTTTGCCATTTCCATACTTAAGGACGATAATCCTAAAATACATATTCCATGGTGGAATCGTCTGACGTTGCGCTGGAATGGCGTGGAAAATCAATATTTTATATGGATGAGTCAATTGTTTAGATTGGATTTCGGCGAATCCTTTCGCGACAACAGGCCGGTATTGGATAAAATATCAGAATGTTTGCCTATAACGCTGTCAATGAATATATCGTCGCTGATTATTGCATACCTTATCGCTGTTCCGCTTGGAATTTATTCAGCCACTCATCAGGGCTCATTTTTAGACAGAGTAACCACTTTTGGCGTATTTGCATTGTATTCATTGCCTGTTTTTTGGATTGGACGCATGGCTAATAATTTTTTATGCAATGCGGAATTTTTGCAGATTTTTCCTGCAAGTGGCATTACATCAATGAATTACTCGGAGAACTGGACGTTTTTCGAAAAGCTTATTGACTATTCCTTTCATTTGTTTCTTCCGATGATAATGTACACTTACGGTAGCTTTGCATTTATTTCGCGACAAATGCGAAGCGCAATGCTTGAAAATCTTCGTCAGGATTATGTGCGAACTGCTCGTGCAAAAGGCGCAGGCGAACGCACAGTCATATTTCGCCACGTATTGCGTAATTCTCTGATACCGCTTATCACGCTGCTTGCCGGGATTCTGCCGGCTCTGTTTGGCGGAAGTGTTATTATTGAGCAAATATTCAATATTCCCGGCTTGGGAAAGCTGTCTTTCGAATCGTTGCAATTCCGTGATTATCCTACTATTATGGCAATATTTACCATATCGGCAGCGCTTACTCTCGCTGGCATCCTTTTAGCAGATATTTTATATTCTTTTGCCGATCCTCGCATAAGCTATGGCAAGCGAGCTTAAAATTAATGAATATGACGTCAGAAACTTTATTTTACCAACAGCCGCGTGAACGGCAAAAAGCTATTGTTGAAGCTCTGATATTTGCTTCTGAAGAACCGCTGTCGCTTAACGACATTGGCAGAATAATTACTGAGACTGATACAAAATCAGGACAAACGCAAGAGCGCGACTTAGAGTTCTTAAAGCCGTTATTCACAGAAATTAATGAATCATTGGCTGCTACTGGCCGTCCGTTTCGCATTATGGAAATTGGAGGCGGCTGGCAGTTTGCCACCTCCGGCGAATATGGCGAATATATACAGCGTTTGCTCAAATCACGGTCGCGCCGACGCCTTTCACAAGCAGCGCTGGAAACTATCGCAGTCATAGCATATCGGCAGCCGGTTTCAAAGTCGGATATAGAAGCAGTTCGCGGCGTCAATTCGTCAGAAATTGTTAATTCATTGCTTGAAAAAGAGCTTATACAGATTGCAGGTAGAGCCGAGACTCCGGGCAGACCATTGCTGTATTCTACAACCTTGGAATTTCTGCGTATTTTTGGACTTAAAAATATTGGAGATCTGCCAAAACTGCGCGAGTTTGAGGAATTTGCCACTCGCCGAAATATTGATGAAATTGCCGGCGAAACACTCGATTTAGTTCAGCAAACCATGAGTTAGCCATGCTGTATAGAATTTACGATTTTATAGTTCGTTTTCGCGAATACTTTTTGCTAAGCGTATTTGTGATAGCGAGTTTTGTGATGATGACTCATAGCGATGTGGCACAGCTTGGCGGTTTTCGATCATTGGTTGTAGGCGGCATTGGCTGGCTGCAAAATGTATTTGCTTGGATTCCCAATCCTATTGCGCTCAAAAGCGAAAACGCTGCACTCCGCGAATTGAATTTGCAGCTTTCTGACGAACGGGCTAAACTGCGTACAGCCATTATTGAAAATGAAAAATTGCGCAAGATGCTAGATCTAAAGAAAATCTCGAATTATAACTTGATTGCCGGTGATATCGTAGGCAAAACAACAGTGGAAGTGCGCAATTATGCCACGCTAAACAAAGGAACTGCCGATGGGATCTCCGAGGGAATGCCTGCCATTACAGAAGCGGGTTTAGCCGGAGTTGTCATTGCAGCTTCCAAGGATTATTCGCTTATTCGGCTTTTGATTAATCGAGACAGCAGAGTGGCTGGTAAAATTGCAAGATCGAGAATAGACGGCATCTTAGTTTGGGAGGGAGATGCGTATCTATCTATGAAGAACATTCCAAAATCCTATGATGTAAAAGTAGGCGATGAAGTTGTAACCTCTAATTATAGCAATCGTTTCCCTTCGAATATAACTATTGGAAAAGTAAAAGAATTGCAAGATGACCCTTCGTCTATGTTCCGTAAGATTTACATTGAGCCATCAGTTCGATTTCCCACTATGGAGCAGCTTTTTATTGCCAAAGTTGTGCCAGATACACAGAGAGTTCGTCTTGAAAGCATGATGAATTCAATGATGGAAAACCTAAAAACTCGTAAAAGAACTCGATGAGATTTGATGTAAATATATGATGCAAAGAGTAGAATATCCAAGCGTTTATAAAACACGGCCAGCCATTCGGTATGTTTTTTACGGTATTATATCGCTGGCTTTGGCAATTCTTCATATGTCATTCTTGGATTTGATTGCCGTAAGTGGCATAGCTCCCGATCTTTTGCTTTTAATGACTGTGTGGATAGCCGTTTCTGAAGGAAGAATTGCGGGCATGTTTGCAGGATTTATGAGCGGGATTTTACTTGACATTATCAGCGACGACGTGCTCGGCACAAATGCATTGGCAAAAACTATTGCCGGATTTATTGCCAGCTATTTTTACTCGGAGAAAAAAGCAACAACGCTGCCTGCCACGCTTTCTTTTCTTGGCATAGTTGCTTTAACTGCATTTATACACAACTGCATTTACTTTTTTTTCTATGTGAAGCCGACCGAGATCAACTATATGGAATTTTTTTTGAAATATGGTCTGGCTTCTACTCTCTATACTACTGTTGCCGGAATTTTTCCCATGCTTTTCAAGCGACAGAAGCAAATAGGGCGTTAATGTACGGATTATTAGATTTATTAAAAGGCGAGCGACAGATTGCCCGCTTTTCGAATTGATGTTTGACGTGTGTTAAAATGTATTGTCAGCAACGATTTATCATTGTTTCTATCCGCAAAGCCCTTTTTATTGCCATGCTCTTGTCATGTATTGTTTGCAATGCATCGGCAGAAATTAAGGAGAAAAATTTTGCCAAAAGAGGTAGTCAATTGCTGCGATTGGGACGCTATGACGAAGCAATCTCATTGTTGTCGGAAGCGCTAAAACAACATCCAGAAAACAATTTAGTTCTCTACAATCGAGCGGCAGCATTTTTTCGCACTCAAAGATACAACGAAGCATTTTCTGATTTTTCAGTGTTATGCCGACGAACTCCTGAAAATAGAAATGCATGGTATCACGCTGCAATCTGTGCGCGAAATTTGAAAAATTATACGCTTGCCATCATTCATTTAGACAAAGCAATTGCATTGTTGCCGACTTGGGATTTTGCTTTAATGGAGCGCGGCTACTGCTACTATTTGCAGCGAGATTACCGAAGCGCTGTCCGCGATTATACTACAGCTTTGCAACAATCTCCGCGCAATGCAGACGCGTGGTATTCCCTTTCTTTATCTCAAGAGAAACAACAATCGCTAAACGAGGCGATGACTTCGATAACGAAAGCTCTCGAAATCAACTATAGAAATGCGGCTTTTCGCCTTCAGCGCGGCTATTTATTGCTAAAACTTGGAGAAAAAAAAACAGAAGATTATAGAAACAGCGTTTGCGAATCTCTTTCTACGAGAAAAAATGTTAAGGTATTATCGAAGAAAGAACTTAGCAAATTGGCAAATTATCCGGCCATCATCACAGATGCGACAATTGCCTCTTCCTCAAAAAAAATTCGCAGTGCAGCGCTTGCCTTGCGCGGATACTGTTATTATCTTTCGGAAGAATACAGTCCCGCGATTGCCGATTTTTCACGGAGCATTGAAGAGGACGCAGACGCCGACGAATTTTATTACAGAGCGTCCGCTTATGCAAGGCAGGGAGAACAGGCAAAAGCTTTAGTCGACAGCAAGAAATCTTTACAATTGAACATGAAGAACAAAGAATATCGGCTGCTTTACGGTGTGATTCTGACAGAGCTAAAAAGATTTGATGAAGCGATTACTATTTTTAACACTATTTTAATGAATGAGCCAAATAATGCGGATGCTCTTTATTATCGCGCTTCGGCGCAAGTGGAGGCGTCTAATGTTGGCTTGGCTCTTGCTGATTTGCTTCGAGCCGTGGAGATCAATCAAAATTATGCCGAGGCGTGGCGGCTGCTTGGCTATGCAATTCTCAATGTGGCGGACAGCACAATTGCTCAGCGAAAACCTCATTATGACACAATACGCTCGTTTCCTCAAACAGGCGCTATAGAGCGTCCTAAAAACATTTCGGAGATTGATCAATCGAAGATTCGCCAGGCAATGCAATGCTTTACAAGAGTCGTGCAGATTAAATGCTTTGATGCGGACGCATATTCTGCAAGAGCTTCCTGCCATGCCATGCTTCACGAATACGAGGCTGCTATAGAAGACGCTCGGCGCGCTATCGAATACGATCCGAAAAACCCTTCAGGTTATTTAGAATTAGGTATGGCTTATTTTGCTGCGAAAGACATTCACTCGATGTTTTCAGCATTCAAGGCAGCGGCAAAAGAAGCACCGAATAATCCATATGCCCGATTTGCTTATGGATATGCTTTATTTGTTCGATGCGACTCTCTGTTTCATGCAGGATACGGTCGCAATCCATTGATTGATTCTATTGCTTCAGCGTCATACAAAGAATTTGCAGCGGCCGCCAAATACGATTCATCCGCCGAAACTCGTGTTTTGCAAGGCATATCTTCCTTTTTTCTTCGGCAGTATAAGCATGCAATTGAGCAGTTGGAAAGCGGAAACGACAATGGCGAGCCGGAATTATACTACCGTGCTTTGGCGTATGCCGAATATGGAAAAATTGATGAAGCTGTTGCGACTCTGCGAAGATATTTAATGGTTGGCTCTCGCCAAATTTATAGAAAAAAAGCTGCAACTCTTCTCGAAACGCTTCAAAAGCAATAACTAACTTGAGCAGTTCTAATTCATTCAGCGACATTTCAAGCGAGAATTCTCGTGCAAATCAACAAAATGCGCCCAACTTGACTATTGCGCTTCGCTGTTGGTTCTGCGATGTGTGTCCTGCGTTACTACAAGGTGTCTCGTCCTGAAAAAAGTTGACACTTTTTGGTTCTAAATCCTATTACAAGTTTACACATTTTTCAGTAATCCTAAATAGGGTTTACATTTGCATTGGAGACTAAACGGAATCAAGCTCTGCTGGAGAGCAACTTGCCAGGGATACATCTCCGGGTGACGGAATAAAACGTCTTTCATAGCCAAGTGTAACAGCTTGGCTTTTTTATTCTTGAACCCTTCATGCCTGAAAAAACTCATTCTACGGCATAATTACCTCCTTCTTTTTTGAGTAATAATTTTGGCAATGTTGATGATTTCCTCAAGCAACTTATTATGCAATTGCTGCTTTTTAAGTTCCTTTTGCAGGAGCTTTACCTCGTTTGGCAGTTCAGGATCTTTCATTCCGGTTTCTTTTTCCCGTTTGCGTTTCATATTTTCACGCCATGATGGTTTTCGTCCCTAGTATTCCAAAACCCAATCACAAATGCTGCGAAAAGGAATATCGTATTTTAATCCAAGTTCCCGATAAGTGTAGTTACCTGATAAATACTCGGCAACGATTTCTTCTTTTGTTTTTCTTTTTTGACTCATTTTTGTGCGAAATAAAGTTAACATTTCTGTCAACCTATTTCAGGACAAGTCATTATGAAACTCTAATTTTTCCATTTATTAATTTTGCTAAAACGTGAACAAATTCTGGTGCATAGTCGCCAATTTGTGTTTGTATTTCTCCCGCTACGTGTCTTGCTATTGCTCCTTTTTGTTGGTTGTTTACAGGTTTTATTAACTTAACTGCATCTGCTTCTAATGCTTCATAAAGTCCTTCTTTGCCATTTTTTATTAAGTCTTTTTTTACAGCCGTTTCAAAGTCAATTTCAAGTACAATAATGTCAGTTTGAATTTCTGTCTTGCTCGTTAAGCATTTGTATGAATTAACATCATTCAAAAAGTCGTCTAATGTCAAGTTAAAACAAGTAGCAACGTTTTTATTTGATTTCTCTTTACCATTTTTGTTGTCGTTGTCTAAAATTACAATTGTCGGAATGCCAAAGCTTGAATAAAGTCGCCAGTATTTTGGAATTTGATTTTTACCTTTTACTTCAATTATTGAAATGCCGTTTGCATCACAGTCTAAACCTAAAACAGATAGAAATTCGGGCAATGCCAATTCTTCTGTTTCTCCTTCAACCAATACCAAGCAACGGGCAAAGAAACCTTCATTTAATCTATGGTTAGAAGTTGTTTTGTAAAACGGTTAAATGTTGTCAACATTTACTTTGTCTGCTGGAACACCTGTCTTTGTTGCTATTTCAACCAATCTTTTTTTGTCGGTTTGAACAAGTACGGTTTGCTCTTTCCCTTTGTTATCGGGGTCTTCTATTTTAATAACTCGTCCTATTGAATCAAAAAATTCAGTGTCAATAAATGAGTCTGAGTGAGTTGAAATAATTACTTGTAAACCAGTTTGTGCTAATTCTCTTAATACAGTTGCTAAATGCCGTCTTGCTTGTGGATGAAGAAACAATTCAGGTTCTTCTAAAGCTAAAATTCCATTCACTTCACCACCGTTTTTAAAGTTCTTCGCATAACTTCTAAGTAAAGCAATCAAAATCATATTTCTTGCACCTTCGCCCAACTCGTCAACATCAATTGGTTTGTCAGATTGATTTGGGTCGTGTGCCAAAATTTGCATTGTCTTAAAATAATTGGCAGGTGTAAATGGCTTAAAATCTATTGCCATATGGCCTTTTCCACTTGGCAATAATTCTTTGAATTGATTTGAAAAGTCCTTTAAAAAATCGGTGAAGCCCGGAACTTTATGAAATGAAGCAATTACATTTTCAAAATCTTTTTCTATCTCTGCTTTTAACCCATCATCAATTCTTTTATGAAATGCTTTTCTAATTCTGCCAATCAAAGTCCAATCGTAAAAAGAAAGGTGCTTATCAAATGTTCGGTCTGCACCCAAGTATGTTGAAGGAAAATCTTCTTTAATTTGACTTGTGAATGGGGCTTTATTGGATTGCTGCCAATTTGTATAATAGTTTACTCCCCATTTGCTTTTTGTAGGCTGAAAATTTACACTTCTACCATCGCTGAAGAATAGGTTAATTTCAATGTCGTTATCGTGATTGCGTAAATAAAAATCGTGGTCTTCTAATTTTTCTTTACCATACCATGACTCCCCACAAATAACATCAATGGCACGAATGATATTTGATTTGCCAACATTGTTTTCGCCAACTAAAACAAGAATGTTTGATTCGGGAAATTCAAATTCAATGTCTTTGATTGATTTGAAGTTTTTTATGCTGACTTTCTTTAATAACATTCTAGTTTAATTACGCTGTTAAAACCTTCGTGCATTCTTCACCAAATTGGCTTATGATTCGCACCGCAATTTCTTGTCCTTTCTTTTTGATTTCTATTGGATGAGAAATGTGTCCATACAAACGGTCAAACGCTTCATCGTCTATTTCTATTTTCAAGGTCTTCTCTACTTTCTTTTTGGTGCTGTCTTTGGCTAAGTTGTCCAATCCTTTTTTCCATTTATCAAATTCTGATTTATCGCCACCGCAGAAGAAAACTTGTTTTACCACAAAGTTGCTACCGTCATAATCTTCATCTACCATCCAATAGGCAATGTCGTGAACATTTCGTGGTTTAACTTCATCTTTAATCGGATCGTAAATATCCAATCCCTGAATTTCTACCTGTACTTCCTTGCCGTTATGATGCAATGCTACATCCGGTTCGCCAATGGTTACAAAACTGGCTGCTGATTTTGCAGGTTTCTTTTTCAAACCTTCTTGCAATAAATCATCGTGAATGCGGACTTTGGTTACTTCAAATTTGCCCATACTCATTGTTTGGGTGCTGCCTTCAATATCACTTTCAAAACTAAAACCAAGTATGATTAACCAACCTGCATCGCCACGCTGACGACATTCTTTAACGGCTTCGTTTACTGCTGTTTTGCTTACTGTGCCAAATTTTGGACCGATATGGAAATAGGCTTTCTTTTCGCCAACTCCATTCATATAAAAACCTTCTGCGTGCAAATACGAATGGCTCAATAACTCAACACTACGAAAAACAACCATTTCATCTTTTCTACCGTTTTTAATTCCTGCACTCAATAAGTGTTGTTTTATCACTTCTTCAAATGCTCCTTCTTCTTCGTTTACTCTTACTTCATCGTCTAAATCTTCTGGACTAATTGGCTCAAAGTTTTGCAAGGTTTCCACCGTGAACGGACCACTAACACGAAGTTTACTTTTATCTTCTATTGGTTGGTCATAAAGTGTTTCAGTAGCAGGAGGTTCATCATTTGCCAAGCTCTTTAAAGTAATGTGTGGAACGGTTTTGTATTTAAAGCCTTGACGAATATCACCACCTTTCTCATCATACAAATTGTAATAAGGAAAAATAGAAGTCATCAATCTTTGCTTGGCAATGTTTAAGGCAATTCTACTGGTATCAATAGTAATCCACCGTCTGCCCCATTGCTCGGCAACAAAAGCGGTTGTTCCACTTCCACAAGTTGGGTCTAAAACCAAATCACCAGGGTCGGTGGTCATCAGAATGCAGCGTTGAACGACAGTTAAGGCAGTTTGTACGACAAATTTTTTATCTCCTCCAAATTGATTTTGACCTAAAGTGTCAACCCACAGATTATTTATAAGCATATAGGGGAAATCCTCAAAATATCTAATATATCCGATGGAGTTTGCAGTTGAATCTATTCTTTTATATTCTTTTAATTTTTCCATTCCAATAGGAAAATTAGCTTTCCAATGATTCCCTTTTTTAGGTTCATACTTATGACCTTCAAAATCAAAAATTTGACGTTCTTTTGGTGGACCTTGAGATGTTAAGTCTCCAACAGCGTAAATCCTTGAGCCTACGGGTTTGGATTTATAATCAAATTTTAAATTATTTTCACTTTCCCATTCAGCAATTGAAAGCCTTGTACCATCCTTTAATTCAATCTTTTTATATGCGGAAGATCCTTCACCCCCAAATTCTTTTTCTTTAAATAAACCTCTGTATTTTAATTTGGTTGTATCTTTCCCAAACCATAAGATATAATCACCTGCTCTAGATAATGTAGCAGTTTCAAAACCACTAGTTGTAGCATAACTAATCATGAGCCCACTCCGAAAAGGTATTTTATAAAAACTGTAGACGAAAGATTCGCTTTTTTTCAAAAAAACATATCTTCTAAGAGCTAAAAAAGTCGCTTTTTTGCCGTTTTTCTCTTATATAATGAGTAAAAACTGTACTTTTTCACTATGCTTTCTTTGATTTGAAATATTACCCGACTTTTCGGAGTGGGCTCAATCATGCTAACAAAATTTTCACTTCCAAACACTTCATCCATAATATTTCTGACTAAATGAACATTTTCTGTACTTATTTGCACAAAGCAACTTCCACTTTCGGTCAATAATTCTTTGGCAATAATTAGACGGTCTCTTAAATATGATAAATAAGAATGGATACCCAATTCCCAGGTATCTCGGAAGGCTTTTATTTGTTCGGGTTCTCCGGTCAGGGCTTCATCGCTGCCGTCCTTTACATCACGGTTGTTGAGTTTTATCTGCCAATTCCCACCGTATTTAATACCATAAGGCGGGTCAAAATAAATGGTTTGTACTTGTCCTGCCATGCCTTCTCTTTCAAGTAAACTTGCCATCACCAAATGGCTATCGCCTTGTATTAAACGGTTTGTCCAACCATCTTGGTGGTGGTAGTACTCGCTTACTTTTTCTATTTCATCTTTATCCAAGGCGTTACCAAAGAGTTCGTTTACACTAAACAAATCCATTTGGCTGTTTTGCGTTTCTGTTACGTTGTATAAATTTTTAATCAGCGTTTCGGGTGCAATATGTTCGTGGCGGTAAAGGCTGCGAATATCCACACGCAACAAATCTTCGCGGTCGTCATTGCCGTATTTATTCATCCAAAAAAGTTCAGGGTCTTGCCCGCGGTGTACCACCGGGTTTTTAGGAAGTTCTAATACCTTTTTACCATCTTGCACTTTGGCATTGGCATCTTCATAGCCGGCTTCTTCCTTGCTTGGGATGTGTGCCCGGGTGTCTTTGTGTTTGATGGATTCTATTTTCTTTGCCATGATTCTATATATTGGATATTGCGTTTAAAATTTAGATTCGTTGTTTTTAGCCATTGTTAATGCTCGTTGTAATTTGTCGGCAAACCATTGTTTATCCGGCAATTCCGTTAGGTATTGTGCCACTTTTATATCGGGTTCGTTTAAAAGCAAAAGTTCAATATGTTCTGTATTCCCTTCACTACACAATAATAATCCAATAGGTTTTTCTTCACCTTGTTGCATTTCATTTTTTTCAAGCCATTTTAGATAAAGTTCCATCTGTGATTTATATTCGGGTTTAAATTTCCCAAGTTTTAAGTCGATAGCGATTAATCGTTTTAATTTTCGATGGTAAAACAACAAATCAAGATGGTAATCTACACTATCAATAGGAATTCGTTTTTGTCGCTCTAAAAATGCAAAACCATTACCCAATTCCATGATAAATTGTTCTAATGAGTTAAGGATTGCCGTTTCTAATTCGCTTTCGCTAAAAAAGTGTGGCAGGTTTAAAAAGTCAAGTATATATGTATTTTTAAAAACGAGTTCAGGGCTTAAAGAATTATTTTGTTTCAGTTCTGCCAGGTGCTTCGCTATCTCGCTTTCAGGAAGTTTAGCAATGGCACTTCGTTCAAAGAGCATTTTATCAATTTGTATTCTTAGTTCTCTTACTCCCCAATTGCTTTGAGCACTCATAAGAGCATAAAATTCACGTTTAAATTCGTTTTCAATAGCCGACAGTTCAATTAGGTGGCTCCAACTCAATTGTTGCGACAGTATCGCAATATTCTGCTGATTGAAGGTGTTCGCTACTTTACACATTCTGGTTAAAGCAGTATAAGTAAAGCCTTTACCATGCTTTTGTGTCAATTCTTGCGACAGTGTCACAAGAATTTCTTTTCCGTATTCTGTGCGGTTGTTTTCTTTTAAATTGATATTGATAAAATTGCCAATTTTCCAATACATCAGAGTTGTTTCTGCATTCAGAAAAATGGCTACATTTAGTTTTGCCTTTTCAATGATTTGCAAAACACCATCTAATAAATTGTTTTGTTTATTAACTATCTCGCTTTTCATATCAAATTCATCGTCGCTTTAAATACTTAGGGCATCCTTATCTTTAATTACAAATATGTTGAATTTTCTCTATTAACTGATTTTTGATGTTTCGGATATCATTTGCAATTTCAATAAAATGCCATTCAGGGTAGTTGTATTTATCCTTTAATGCATTGACAGCAGGTATCCAACGATTTTTTATAAACCATTTCTTTTCTGCTTTGTCTTTGCTCATTCCGCTTATTTCTATCATCAGGTTTTTGATAGAGCCGTCTTTGCTTTTTTTACTCGTGCAATAAAATCGGTAAAATATTGTCGGTCTTTTCCGTCTTTGGTGTAAGGAATGGCAAAACCAAGAAACTGGTTTTTTACATAACATTCTACCGTTTCAATTTCTTCCAATGTTTTGGCACAAATACCTTCCCACTCACTGTCCATTACCACATAATTGATATGGCTTTTTTCAGTCGGGTAAACATCTTTTACTGTGTTTCCATTTACATATTTGGTGCTGCTAAACTTGTTGTAATAATTAAACACAGGTCGAATATGCTCGGTAGTATTATTTTGCGGATTGATGCCACGGGCAATGTGGTCAACAATTTTCTTTGGTTCTTCAAAGTAAAGCAGTCGTTTAAATCGTTGGTCGGTGATATTGAGCAACAATACTTTTTCATTGTACCATTCTTCCACAATACTTTTTAGCTTATTGAATTTTTGAAACTGCGGATTGTTTTCCTCATCGCTGAAATGGTATTTAATAAGTTCTTTGGTGATTAAGAAAATTAATTCTTGGTCACGTTTTTCCAAAACACTTTTTACCTGCAATTTTTCTTCTGATGCCGAAATAGGACTGGTCATAATTGTTTCGGTTGGAAACTTTGAACCATCAATTTCATAGTTTTCAATATTGCTGAAATCGTGTTTTATATCATCATCCAAATTTTCAACTCGGTAGCCAACTACATTCGGAAAGTCAATTTCCATTTCTGCTTGTCGTGCCGGTATTGGAGCAATATGCGTTAAGTCAACTGGTGGCGGTGGTGGTTCGGTTTTTCCACCTTTAAACATTTTGAAAGGAACGCCAATGATGTGAGCATATTCAGGTGGAAATTTCTCTATAACAATTTTGCGTTTGTCGTTGGTAGGGTTTCCATCTTTATCATACCCTTGCAAAAAGTAATTCATTCTACGCAAAGCTCTACCTGCCACTTGCTCACAAAGTAATTGCGAACCAAAGGCACGTAAACCCATAATATGCGTTACGGTATTGGCATCCCAACCTTCGGTTAGCATCGAAACAGAAACCACACAACGAATGTGTGAACCTAATTTTCCTTGTTGTCCAACGGTGTTTACTACTTCACGTAAAATTTCAGCATCCGAAATTTTCTCAATGCTTCCTTGTCCGTGCATTCGGGCATAATCCTGGCGGATTCAACACTGAAGTGCAACACTTTTGTAATTATCAGTAAATACTTGAATTGGAGTTTTCCATCCAAGTAT
>JBDHXA010000047.1:0-21608 GCA_039810485.1 Chlorobiota bacterium
GTTTGAAAACAAATGCGATATTGCAATTTAACAGCTGATTATCTATGTTTTTTACCCGACTTTTCGGAGTGGGCTCAGATATTTCATCCGTTGCACTTCAGTGTTGAGTCTGCGCTTTATTTCTTGAATAATTCATATAAATAGTTTAGGGCAATCCATGTGGATTGCCCTAAATATGTTTTGAAATGGCAATAGCTTAGAATTATAATTCGATGGTATTTTCATCCATTTTTTCTAATGATTTAATCATTGTTGAGAGAAAATTAGATGCTAAAGCACCGTCTATTACGCGATGATCATACGTGATAGATACATAAACCATGTGCCGAATTACTATTAAATCTTCACCATTGATTTCACGCACTACTGGACGCTTTTGCACGGCATATACGCCAATTATGGCAGTTTGAGGTTGATTTATTACCGGTGTTCCAAAGAGAGAGCCCCAAGCTCCCATATTTGTCAGAGCGATGGTTCCACCTTGAATATCTTCCGGAGCAAGTTTTTTTGTTCGTGCACGTGTGGAAAGATCGAAAACGGTGCGTCCAATACCGGTGATGCTCATGGCGTCTGCATTTTTCGCAACCGGAACAATGAGATTGCCATCGTCGAGCAACGTGGCAAAACTGAGATTGATGCGCTTGTGGCGAATTATATTTTTGCCGTCAACGCTAACATTTACCATAGGATTTGCCTTGACGCCATCTACAATGGCTCGCATAAAGAATGGCGTAAGTGTTAGCTTGAATCCTTCTCGTTTTTCAAAAGTTGATTTATATTTTTCGCGGAGTTTTACTATTGCAGTAATATCTGCCTCGCCGACGCTGGTAACATGCGGCGAAGTTTGCTTAGATCTAACCATGTGCTCGGCAATTACTTGACGAACCCGATCCATAGGAATAATTTCCGTGTCGTCACCGTAGGTAACAGGCATTGTTACGGCAGGCTTAGCGGTAGACGGTATTGCAACCACAGACGGATTTGCAGTTGCAGACACGTTTACAAGTGTTGATGCTGGTGTTACAGATCGAGAAGCAATGTAAGCCAAGATATCATTTTTAGTAACTCGGCTTTCCATGCCGGTTCCTGCAATGGAATTTAGCTCTTCGAGCGTTACTTTCTCTGCCTCTGCGATAGTGCGTACAAGCGGAGAATAAAATCTGCCGTTGCTGACTCGAGGAATATCCGTAGTTTTTGCAGATTCGATAGCAGCGGCAACAAGCGCAGGCGGCGCAACATAAATAGGGGCAGACGGCGGCGGAGCTAAAGCCGGAACTGGAGGAGCAGCAATTGGCACTGGAACAGAAGCAACAGCGACTCTGCTGCTTCCGAGGCGAGCAATTACTTTGCCCACTTCAATTGTGTCGTTTTCGGCTGCTAATATCTCAACAAGAGTTCCAGCACTAGGTGCAGGCACTTCGGTATCAACTTTATCAGTAGAAATTTCAAGTAAAATTTCATCGCGTTCAACAAAATCGCCGGGTTTCTTGAGCCAGCGGAGAATTTTTCCTTCTTGAATGGATTCTCCCATCTTTGGCATCACAATATCAACAGTTGACTCGCCGCTCGTTGCAGCCGGCGCAGGCATTGGCGGCGCAGGCGCAGGTATAGGCATTGGAATCGGCACGGGAGCCGGCGCGGGTGCGGCTTTTGGCGTAGGTGCAGGCATTGTCTCGGGAGCTGATATTGTGTGAGCAACGGGTATTGCAGAGGCGTCGGTATCTAATACAGCTATCACTTTTCCAACCTCTATGGTGTCATTCTCATTGGCAAGTAATTGTACTATAACGCCTTCAGTTGGCGCAGGTACTTCTGTGTCAACTTTGTCGGTAGATATTTCAAGAATAATTTCATCACGGTCTACATGATCGCCGGGCTTTTTTAACCAGCGAAGAATTTTGCCTTCTTGAATAGATTCGCCCATCTTGGGCATGACAACATCAACTTTCATAGAGTTCTCCGTATTGTAAATACCGTTAAAAGCGGCAATTTTAGTCAAAAATGTATAGTTTAGTAGTGCAAATTAGCCAAAATTTAAGAGTTTGCCAATATCTTATCTTATGCAACGCTTTACACATCCTTTCTTTTGTTGCTTTATTTTCATAATATTTAGTGTCGGCTGCATATCAATCAATGCCAATGCTAAACAGAAAAATAAACTTAATAAGCAATCGTTCCGAAAATCTACGAATTATAGCGCAAAGAAAAAGACAAAACAAGGGGCGAAAAAACAAAAGTTGCAAAATTATCCTTTGGTGCAGATAATATCCGATACTTCTTTAGCTCGCGGAGTGCGGCTTACTAATTTTATGTTTGGCAGACATAAGCACAATGTCTTTAAGCTCGAGATTGCGCTCGATTCGCCTAATGTTGAGTTTGAGGTTGTAAAATCTCTTAACGCAGTTGATGGCTTGGAACGATTAATCGATATGACTCATCGCCTTGACTCTTGCTGCTCGCGCACGGCAATAGCCGCAGTCAATGCTAATTTTTGGCGCGCGTACCGCAATTTGCCAATCGGTCCATTAATTATCAATGGAGAAGTAGTGCAAATGCTGCCTTACAAACAATGGTCAAGTGCTTTTTTTGATGTAAATGGGCGAATGACAATAGACAGATTTACAATGAGCGGCTTGTTGAAAAGCAAAATGAGTAATACTTTGCCGATTGTAGCCGTTAATTATAGGCGAGATTCATTGGGTATATGCCTATACAATCAATTTGCAGGCGAGGAAATTCCGATAGTTACGCAAAAAAACATTGAGCAAGCTTTCGAGGAATTGCGCCTTAACGCATTGATGCTTGGCGATGATTCAACTGAAAAAACTATTGATGCAGAGCAGGTTAAAAATGATATAGCGCGAGCCAAAGCAGAAGCAGACGCTGAATTTAACACAATAAAAGCACAAGCAAAATATATTGGCAGACCATTGGTTAACAAAGAGTTGCGTTGTTTGATTGACACAGTTGCCGCCGGCAGATTGACGATCCCCAGGAATGGCTGTATAATGAGTTTTGGACTTGATGTTGCGTCGTCAAACATTCCGCGCAGAGGTGATACTGTTTTGCTCAATTTCACAACTGAACCGAATGCATCACAGCCATATCTTTGGGCGGTAAGCGGAACGCCAAGATTAGTCCGCAACGGCATTGCCAAGCAAGAAGCATCCGCAGAAGGCGTTACGAGTAGCCGATTTATATCTAAAAATCTTGCGCGAACAGCAATCGGAACGGATAAAGACCGAACAAAAAATATTATTGTCGTTGTAGAAGCAAACAATGAAAAAGGCAAAGGGGCAACACTGGCTCAAACAGCGGCAATTATGAAGCAGGCGGGCGCTTGGAATGCCATAAATCTGGACGGAGGCGGCTCAACACGCATGATCGTAGGCGGACGCAATGTTTTTACCGGAGATACTGCTTCGAGTGGCCGCCGCGTTGCTGCAGCTCTTGCTATTTTTCAAAAGAATAAAAACAACATTCAATCAAAAAGCAATTGACAAATTATCGAGATAATGTGAAAGCAAATACAATCTTACTCATTCGATATTTTTTAATAATTTTCTGTGTGATGATCCAATGAATGATGCCGTATCTTTGCAAAACTTGCTGCGGCAATTTCTTCGCGATACTGGTTTGGAGCATAAAGTTCGAGAGTATGCAGTGCCTGACTATTGGCGAGAAATTGTAGGGGAGAGGATCGCCTCGCTTTCCGAAATAAAATACTTTGAAAACGGGCAGTTATTTATAGAGGTGCAGGCGGCTGTCTGGCGCTCAGAGATTCTAATGCGACGTGAAGAAATACGAAAAAAAATCAATGAGCGCTGCGGAGTTGAAACGGTAAAGGAGATTATTATTCGATAGGGTCCTATTCTTTTATTGCGTTTGTTTCCGTTTGTAATTTCAAGAAAGTTGGCTGTTCAGATTTGCGTGTGGCATGGGGCGTTATTAACCTACATCGTAATCAACCTTGACAATTACTCTTTGTCCGCATGTACAGATAAATTCAATTGATTCTACTTCGTTAGAGGCAGATCGTCGTATCAATACAGTCGGCTCGTTCGCTTGACCGTCGTCAGAGTGAATATGCTCTTCTGGTGTGGCTACTATTTCAATTTTCCCGCCGTCATCAACAATATATTCAGCGGGCACAATTCCGCCATGAGGAACGCCTTGTAAATCTCCTGCAAGCTCGCGAATTAAAAGAAAGTCCTTGAATGTGCGTTGAGTTCGTTCGCGAGTGGCATTCGGACTAAAACTTTCTGGCGCAAACTCCTCAATATTCTCAATGTCAGACATTACTAGCATCTGCATAGTGAAACATTATCCAACTCCCAAGCAGCTTGCAATGGCATTGGGAATAGCGTCAAGAGGATGAATTTCATCGGCAATACCTTCTTCAACAACAGCTTTAGGCATTCCATAAACAACACAAGAAGCTTCGTCTTGGGCAATGATATAACCGCCCTTTTCATGCACTCGTTTTAATTCAGCACTGCCGTCGCGCCCCATTCCGGTCATTATTACTCCGAGAACGCGGCCTCCATAAACTTCGACCACAGAATTTAGAAGCACATCAACACATGGACGATACAAAACTTTAAAATCTTCACTGCTGATTTTTATTCTATTATTCTTACCGACTAACATTTGAAATCCGCCGGGTGCGATATACACTTTGCCAGGTTCAAGAATATCTCCGTCGGCGGCTTCAACAATTGCTAAGTGAGATGAGCTGTTAAGGCGATCAGCTAAAGATTTCGTGAAATGAGGAGGCATATGCTGCACAATAAGCAATGGAACCGGCAGGTTGGCAGGAAGTTTTGGAATTAAATTCTGCAAAGCCGCAGGACCTCCGGTTGAAATCCCAATGACAGCAACTGAAAAATGATTTGCTGGAAGACGTTTTCTTCCGGATATGCTGGCGGCTGGCTTTGTTTGCGGCATTTGATGCTGATGTGTCAAAGTATTCGGACGGGTATGAGGCTCGGCCGCTAAGCGTCGGCGTCGGAGCAAGCGATTCCGAAGTATTGTATTGCCTCCGATTTGCCGAATTTTCCCTATCAATTCTTCTTGAAAATCTGCACTGTCGTTGCCTATGCCAAAGGCTGAGCGCTTTGTGATAAAATCAACTGCTCCTAATGCTAATGCATCAAGCGTTTGCTGGGCGCCTTCGCTTGTAACAGCACTTACCATTAGCACTGGCAACGGTATAGTATCCATTATGATACGCAATGCTTCAAGCCCTGACATAATAGGCATTTCAACATCCATTGTTACCAAGTCAGGATTTAGCCGTTTTACTTTTTCAACTGCATCCTGCCCGTTGCGCGCAGTATCAACAACTTCAATATCTGGAACTGAAGACAGCATTTTTGTAAGAGCTTGCCGCATAAACACTGAATCGTCGGCAATTAACACTCGTATTTTCTCCATAGCTAAAGCGATAATTACAATGCCTTGAAATATAAACAAATAACAGCGAAAGAATTTATTCCAATTTATTTAGGCGAGACAAATGAATAATGTTAAAGTGTTTAATTGAAGCTGTCAGAAGCTATTTCCGATACAAGCTCAGCAATATCTACAATCATTATCACTCGTCCATCGCCTAAAATAGTTGAGCCGGCAATCCCTGAAATTGTGCCAAGTAGCGAACTGAGAGGTTTGATAACAATTTCTTGTTGTCCGAGCAAATGGTCTACAACAATGCCCACTCTTTGATGCGCCAAGCCAACAACAACAACGTATTGCTTTTTAGATATGTTGTCATCTCCATTCGCATAAGGCGTTTGTAAAGTTTGGCGCAAATGCAAAAGCGGCAGAACTTGTTCGCGAATCCGAATAACTTCGCGTAGATTAACAGTGGAAATTATGCTTCTTTCAACATCTACAACTTCTACTACAGAGCCGAGAGGAATTGCATAAACTTCGTTTTCTACACCTACCAGCAGTCCTTGTATAATTGCTAATGTGAGCGGGAGTTTAATAACAAAAGTGGAACCAACTCCTATCTCAGAATCTATTTCAATAATTCCTTTTAACTTAAGAATATTGGTTCGAACCACATCCATACCTACGCCGCGACCGGAAACGCTGGATACAACCGCGGCAGTGCTGAAGCCGGGCTGAAAAATGAGTTGAAATGCTTCGCGTTTACTCATAGACAAGGATTGATCTGCTGTAATCAATCCCTTCTCAATTGCTTTTGCTTTGAGCTTTTCAGGATCCATGCCGCGCCCATCATCGCTGATGCGAAGCACAATATTATTGCCTTCTTGTTCGGCATCCAAAGTTATATGACCTTTTGCCGGCTTCCCTTTCGAAATGCGCTCTGCCGGCGATTCGATGCCGTGATCACATGAATTTCTTATCATGTGAACAAGCGGATCGTTAAGCTCTTCGATAATACCTCGGTCAATTTCAGTTTCTTCTCCCTTTAGCGTGAGTTCCATTTCCTTGTTGAACTCTTTGGATAAATCCCTTACTAACCGTGGCGCTTTTTGATACAATTTTCCGATTTGCACCATTCTCATCTTCATTACGGCTGTTTGAATTTCTGATGTAATAAAGTCAACTTGTGCAACTGTGTCAAAAAGCTCCTGCAACAGATCGCCGTTTTCTCCATTGTGTTGATGAAAACGATTAGAGATTTGCGTTAGCCGATTTCGTCCTAACACAAGCTCGCCCGACAGATCCATCAAAGTCTCAACTCGCGATACGTCGACACGAATTGTAGTATCGGCTTGAACAGAGCCGGGTTTTTTCCCACGGCTTGAAGCGTCGGGAGGCGCTGATTTTTGAGCACTTTTAGGCGAGGAAGATTCTTTCGATTTTGTTTGTTCGGCTTCACGGAATACGCGATTAACTTCAGCAAACGCAGCTTGTACGTTCACTTCTTCTTCTGGAGTAAAATCGCCTTGACTGCCGGGCAGTATTTCAGTGGCAGCTGCCATTTTAGCATTTATTGCTGCAAATTTTGCTTGAATATCTCGCTCTTCGTCATCAGTAAAATCTACAGAATCCAGCTGATGAGAAATCGTATTTGCCATGCCTGCATTGATTTCTGCAAATGCAGCTTGAATAGACGATAATTCATCTTCGGAAAAATCACCGGAACCTTGTGAAATTTCAGTGTTTGACAGTACGGCAGATAGTGCTGATTGTTCTGATTTGCCAGATGTTTTGGAGGTGCTTTGCTTGCCTTGAAATTCTTTTAGGCGCGAAATAGTGGCGGCATAATTAACAGGCGACGGATCGCCGTTCATAACACGCTTGAGCAAGAGTTGAATCCAATCGTGAACTTCTAGCAATACATCAATGAGCGGCTGTGATATTGACATTTCATTGCGGCGCAATTTGTTTAGAATATCCTCAGCTTCATGTGTAATCGTAGAAATAGTGTCAAACCCCATAAAAGAGGATGTGCCCTTGATAGTATGGAAGCCGCGAAATATCCTATTGAGCAATTCGGCATCATTCTGCTCTTCAAGCAGCATAATATCGGGCATTAAACCGTCGAGAAGTTCTTGAGTTTCTATACAGAAACTTTCAAAAATTTCCTGCATATCCGGATCTATAAAATCTGCGCTCATAACATATCCTTTTTCGTGTAAATCTAATTTGAGCCGATATTGTTCAATTTATTTGAATAATGCATCAATGTCATCTTGAGAAAACGGGTCGTCACTATCGGCATCTCTTCCGGCGTTATTATTGAACAGAGCGTCAATGTCGTCTTGCGAGGATACTTTCTTGCTTTCATTTTCTGAGGAAGAAGCCGTTTGCGATGTGCTTGCGCTATTACCAAAAAGAGCGTCAATATCATCTACCGATATTTCATCGTCTGAACTAGATGAATTATTACCAAAAAGAGCGTCTATGTCATCAGTTCCTATTCCTTCTTGGGATGATGCAACTGCGTCTGTTGATTCTTTCGAAACAGATGCTGCCATTTCGGTAGCTAGTAAGGAGACTTCACCACTGAACAAGGCATCAACTTCGGCTTGGCGTGTTTCATTATTCGACAAGGAGTCAACTGCATCTGGGTCAAATGCGATGGTTCTATGCAGTTTTGAGACGGACGAACCAGTAGAATGAGTTTGACGTTGCGCGGTTGCAGCACCAATTAAATCAATAAATTCTATAGCTTCCAGACGATTAGTGAGCTTGCCCAACTTTGTTTGTACAGCATCAATAACGCTATTGACGGCTGCAATTTGCTGTGAAGTTATATCCTGAACTTGTAGTGCCATCATAATTCCCTGCGAATCGCGCTTGATACTTTTGAGTAATTCTTCTGAATTATTGACTAAGCGCGTAAATTGTTCTGCTGTAATAGTTTCATTGCCATCAGCGAGAGTTTTTATTTGAGCCAAATTCGTAGCGATGACACTTGATTTGTAGACAAGCCCATCTACTGTATCCATAATTTCGTTGGTCGCAGATTCAGTAGCTTCCGTTACTTTTGACAGTTGTTTGGCCGCCTTAGGCATGCGTTGAAGATTCTCATGAATTGATGTGGAAATCTCGTCCAACAAAGGCGATGTTTCTTTAATGAATATGAAAATTTCTTCGATAAATGGAATTACTCTCTGTCCGAGTACAAAGAGAGCTTTTAACTCTTCGGCTTTTTGCAAGAGTATATTGATATCTGACTCGCGCATTTTTTTCTCCAGATTAATGGAATGTGTGCATAAAAAATCGGCGGCCTTATGCTTTGCCGAGAGATTTTAGAATTGAATCAATTTTTTCTTTAAGTACTTGAGGTGTAAATGGCTTAACGACGTAGTTGTTGACTTTCGCCTGCAAAGCTTCGATAATGTCTTGTTTGAGACCTCGTGTTGTTACCATTAAAATAGGAAGCGTCGCATAATTGGCACTTACACGAATGGCTTTGGTTAATTCCAAGCCGTTCATTTCTGGCATATTCCAATCGGTTATCAGAAATTCAACTGGGTCGCTTTGCAGTTTCAGCAAAGCATCTTTGCCGTTCTCGGCTTCAACAACGTTTTCGTAACCGAATGAATGTAGCGCATTCACTACGATTCGGCGCATTGTCGGGGAGTCATCTACAACTAAAAAAAACATAATTTATTCCTCATAAATTCCTTGAGAGATAAGATTTGATTATATGTCTGGATTCTGCCGCTAAAACAATTATTCTTTTTTATACACCATTGCTTTCGGCAGATGGATTAATTTAAAATCTTTGTTGATACCATGCAAAGATTCAGAATAGCCAATAAACAGAAAGCCATTTTGATTAAGCGAATTATATAATGATGAAACTACTTTTTGCTTCGAGGCGGCATCAAAATATATAAGAACATTGCAACAGAAAATCAAATCAACGCAATTCATGCTCCGCATGGTCATAGAGTCAAAAAGATTCATGTTAGTGAAAGTTACTTGTCGTTTGATTTCATCAGCCAAATGATATCGGTCATCTTCACGTCGGAAATACTTTTTGAGTAGCAATGGCGGTATATTGCGAATAGCATAATCACGGTAGACGCCATTTCGAGCGGATTCTAAAACTGCATTGTTGATATCGGTACCGGTGATTGTAAACTTTACATTTGGAAACAACGGCTTTATCTTTTCATTAAGAAGAATTGCGATAGTATAGGCCTCTTCGCCAGTTGAAGATGCAGCGCTCCAAATTCTAACTGTCTGAGCGCTGACGTTGCGTTTTGATGCGATAATCTCGGGTAATAAAGTAGCTATCAAAGCATCGAATTGCGGCTCACTCCTGAAAAAATACGTTTCGTTTATTGTAATTGCTTCGTATAAAGCCGGTAATTCTGGTCGTCCTTGAGCAGATTGCACATGGCGCAAATAATCATCAAAACGCTTCATTCCCAAAGCAGTTAAACGCTTGGAAATCTTTCCCTCTAAAAGATATTTTTTTGTGTCGGTAAAATAAATGCCGCTTTGCTTATATACAAAATCACGAAATGAAGCGAAGACATCGTCCGACATTACTGCTTCGGTTGCAACACTATGAGCTGGCGACTGAGCTTGCATATTTTTACCGAAAGTATTGGAAAAAAGACCTGGCATAAATGAGGTTTCTTTATTTAAGAGAGTATTCAGCGTTAATTTAAGATTACAATGCGTGTTAATTATTAAAAATACAAGTTACAATAGTGTAATCTGTTTTTTATCTTTTTTCCTACATTCAAAAGTAAAATTACTGCGTTTTACTTAACTAATGTCTGATGAAACTAATTTTATATGTTGTAAAGTTGAGCAACCTTACGATATAAAATAAATAGCTTAATAAAAAGCACGTAAAAATTATGCCAATACATCTAAAAACCATTGATTTGTCGAAATCCGAGAATGTATAACTTGTAAAATTTACAAACTATGAAAAAATATTTCGGTAATCTATGTCTTATCTTGGCAATACAAGTATGGTGCGTTACGAATGTTGCTTATGCTTGTGCAACAAGCCAAGTTCATCGCCGACTTCGCCAAATATCTCCAGAATTTTGTTGAGATGAATGTCCTCATGCGATGCCATGTAGCTTGTTCGCATCATGCTCATATTCGGGGGAACGCCCGGAGGAATAAAGGCGTTAACAAAAACGCCGCGATCATAAAGTTTCCTCCAAAACATCAAAGCGGTATCAACATTTCCTACAAGCACTGGCACAATTCCGGTAATGCTATCAATTATACTAAAGCCCTGCTCTCTAAATCCATTTCGCATTTTATCGGCATTACTAATAAGCTGTTCGACTAATTCTGGATGCTTTTCCAGCACGTCAAGCGCGGCCAAAGCTGAAGCGCACGACGCTGGTGTGGGACTTGCGCTAAAGATTAATGCCGGAGAGTGATGCTTCAAGTAATTAATAACACGTTCTGGGCCGGCAACAAAACCCCCAAGCGAAGCAAATGTTTTAGAAAATGTGCCCATTGTCAGATCGGTTTTATCTGTAACGCCATAGTAGCTGGCTGTTCCGCGGCCGCCTTCGCCGATTACGCCTGTTGCATGAGCATCGTCCACAAGCACTCGAGCGCCATAGCGATGCGCCACATCGAGCAATTCTGGCAAATGCACTATTTCACCAGAAACAGAAAATACGCCGTCAGTAACAATGAGTTTTCCGGTTGATTTAGGCAAGCGTTTTAATGTGCGTTCAAGATCTTCTATGTCATTATGTTTGTATCTGGCAAATTCGGCAAATCCACCTTTTGCGAGCATAGCGCCGTTTATGATACAAGCATGATTTTCTTTGTCGGAAATTACATAATCCCCTTTTAATGCCAATCCTGATATAACGCCAAGAGCTGTTTGGTAGCCGGTGCTGAAAAGCAGGACAGATTCATAGTCCAAAAAAGCTGCAAGCCGTCTCTCAAGCTCAATATGAAGGTCAATTGTGCCTGTTAAATACCGCGACCCTGAACAGCCGGTGCCGTAACGTTCGATGGCGTCAATGGCTGCTTGACGCACTTGAGGATGCGCCGTTAATCCTAAATAATTGTTGGAGCCGGCCATAATTACTTCTCTGCCCTCGATGCGAACAACCGGTCCTTCATTTTCTTCAATCGGTCGAAAATAAGGATATAAACCAAGAGCCTTTACTTCGTCGGCGCGAGTGAATGCAATGCATTTTTCAAATAAATCCATAAATGTTCAAGTAAGTAGAAATATAATTCTTAAAAAGTGTTCGTGATTGAATTTTGCCTGCCAGCACTATGTAACAATGCTGTACTACCTAAATTGCAAGCGGTAAACGAGGC
Organism: Chlorobiota bacterium; assembly: GCA_039810485.1. GTDB lineage: Bacteria > Bacteroidota > Ignavibacteria > Kapaibacteriales > UBA961 > JADZAA01. The sequence continues at coordinate 11,755 of JBDHXA010000047.1, forward strand.
AATATTCACAATTTACATAATCAATGCCACATAAAAAAGCGAGAACTTTCAAGACACCGAAAAGCACAATATCTGCAAGCGATGGTAAAATCGGCAAAATACTGCTATTATTAATGTTCGGACAAGATTTGAACAGCTTATTCTTCAATTGCGTCAAAAAAGCCAGCGGGCAATGAAACTTCTACAATCTTGGCTTGTATATTGACAGAGTTAATGAATTCATCTACCACCGGCAAAGCATATTCGGTTGAACCGTCAGAAATAACCCATACATCATTTGCAGGCATTTTCCAGACATCGCTAATAGCGCCATATCGTTGTTTTGTAATGGAATTAACAACATTGCATCCAACAATGTCGGAAATGCTATATTCCTCTTTATAAATTATCTTTGCTAATGCTTTATCTATATAAACTGCTTTGTCTATCATAGATTTTGCACTTTCGGGCGAGCTGTAACCGATAATGGAAAAAATCACTTTTTCAGTTGAGTAAATCCATGTATGTATATTATGGGGAGCTGAATATGCAGAAGAGTATCCAATGTTGATTCGAGTATTTTGCGGCAAATATTCTGGCGTGTCAGGGCTTGGCTCAAAAAACATTGCCCCATTAATTCCATGAGTGTTTTTTATTACGCCGATAAAAATAAGCGACATTTTGCTTTAACGAATAAAATAAATCCAGCCGCTTATATTTTAGGAATGCGGCAAATGTAAAAAAATGGGTTCAATAAAACGAGCTCTCAAATAAAAGCGTGAGAATCAATATATGCGGCTGTCATGCGAAACGGCTGAAAATTTCCCAGATTAATTATTTGTTGATGCCTAAATTTGAAAGCCGCACTCTTAATTTTATCTCATGGAACATGCTATGCTTGATATCTGCTACTATATTTGCAATTTCTTAATACGCAAAATTACTGCTTTTTGGTCGTACTGTCATTGGCCAGTATTTGTTATTGCTGAATAATTCAAATTGAAAGCACGTAATGATTCGCATCTTTTTCTATAATTTGCAAATCAATTTTAAGCATGAGATTAGCAATCTATAGACAGCAAATTGAATTATTTTGAGTTTTATAAAAAGCGCAGTTGAACATTTATTATTTTTAAAATTGCATATTCACCATGCTTGATCAATTCGTTGAATTTGTCCAAGGACTTTCGCCTATTGGCATTCTGGCGTTTGCAATGATGATAACGTTTTTGGAAAATATTTTCCCCCCGTCGCCAAGCGATATGCTTATGGTCTTTTGCGGCGCTCTTGCGGGTGTGGGTGCTGTAAATGCTCCAATGCTTGTGGCTGCTGGAGCGCTTGGCGGTACAGCCGGTTTCTTAGTAATGTATTGGCTTGGCTGGCGTTATGGCAATGCTGTTTTTCAATCGCGCCTATTGCGTTTTATTCCGCAATCTTCGTTAAGCAAAGTCGAGGAGTGGTTCGAGCGTCGAGGGGATTGGATAATTCTCGGCAATCGCTTTCTATCGGGAACAAGGGCTGTTATTTCGTTGTTTGCGGGGATGTCGAAGCTGCACTTGCCTAAAACTCTTATGCTGAGTTTCGTCGGCACTTTAATTTGGAATACTTTGCTTGTCATAGGCGGTTACTTGCTTGGCGATAATTGGCGCTTATTAGGCGCGTATCTGTCGCTTTATGGGCGTGTTATAAGTGTTGTTTTAATTTGCGCTTTATTCTGCTGGGGAATGTTCAGATATCTCCGCAAACGTAATACCTTAAAAAAATAGTGTGAATATTGGAACTGTTGAATTGCTTGAAATTATTGGAGTTGTCAGCGGACTTCTTTATGTGTGGCTGACTGCTCGAGCTAATATTTGGTGCTGGGCTACCGGGCTTGTTAATGTCATAGCTTATGCGGTTGTTTTTTTTAGCACTAAGCTCTACGCCGACGCAATTTTGCAGATTATATATTTTATTCTAACTGTTTATGGCTGGCATAGTTGGCTGCGAGGCGATAGTCAACGACAAGAAAGAAGAATAACTTATGCTCAAGTAAAAGAATTATGGTTTTTAATGGGAGCTGCAGGAATATTATGGGCTTTTGTTTGGTGTATTCTACACTTTTTTACCGATGGAGCATTCGTATGGGCCGACAGCTTTCTTATGTCTGCCAGTATGGCAGCCACTTGGATGACAGCACGCAAATATCTTCAAAGTTGGAAGTTATGGATAGCTATTGATATTCTTTACATTCCGCTGTATATAAATAAAAATTTAGTTCCAACGGCTTTGCTTTATTTGCTTTTTGCAGCACTTGCTTGGATTGGCCTTAAATCTTGGCAAAAGATAATGCTTCAATCTACTGTTGAAACTGTTGCTTGTTAACCCGTTTCTAATGCTCAATGCGAAGAACGACGCTATGTTTGGTTGTTCCATCGTCTGCAATTATTAAGTAGTTTCCAGTTACAATGTTGGTGCAGTCGACTGTATAAATTCCATCGCCTTTATTTTTTAGGTATACAATTTTTTTGCCTGTAATATCTGTAAGATACACATCAATTTGATCAATTATTGCTGTCTGTGAATTAATTTTTACAATTGATTCATTCTGTGCCGGATTAGGAGTTACCGATGCAATATAGATCTCTTCGCTACGGTTCAGAATAGCGGCACTGTCTAAGATTAAATATGCCGGTTTTGAATCAATTTTTAGGAAATTCATAGGGCGCTTATTTTTATTCAAAGCAGTGGTTTGCAGAGTAATATCAGCAGATTGAATGCCGCCAATCAATGCAAGAAAATTAAAGGTGTCGACAACTGAATTATTCTTTATTTTTGAGAGGTCAATAATATATTCAAGTGTTGCGACGGCATCGTTAGATATGATAATTGAATCGGGCCGCCAGCTTGCCATGCCAATGGTTTTAGAATTCCATGATAGTTTTATACGATAAAATGCAACGCCCAACTCAGGTGCATTAGCATTTACATTAGAAGCTCGCACCTGTACTTGTTTGAAATCTTGCATCGTCTTGCTGAAAGATGAATGAATTGTATCATTGCCATCTGCCCAGGTTAGAGTTAATGTGCCAATTTGTATAGATGGGACATTGTAAGTGCCATAAGCAATGCAATCATCTTTAGAAGCTATTCTTACGGTGTAGTCGCCTACTGAATCAATTTCATGGGTTTTATTGACAGCATCTTTTATTTCAACGATATTAGGCGGAATCCCATGATACCATTGCCATGCGACGCCATCGTTCGCAGATAATGAACTTGTTGGATAGTCAATAGATACGGTTGTGTCAGGTGAAGGATTCTCAGTTATTTTTATAATATCAGAACTGCCGGAGCAAGATCCCGTGCTAATCTTTACATAATAATCTCCTGGATCCTTAACTGTTAATTGATGCGAATTAGAATCCGGAATTTTAATGCTATTCCGAAACCAATCGTATGTATAGCTGGTGTTTGCATCGGTTGTAAGTATTGTTGAACTCCCTTTGCAGAATTGAATATTGCCGTTAATTTTTGGATGCAGACTGTCTCCTATTGTGATGTTAAAACCATCAGACACACCAGAGCATCCGGCAGTATCAGTTACACTAACTCTTATTGTTACTATTCCCTTATTCAAAAATTTTAATTCGCCTTTTGATTGGAAATTAGTTGCATCAACTAATTCATTTCCTGATGTAACTTCCCATGATTTACTAGATATTAGGAGTGAATTATAGTTAATGCTATAACTTGATGTGCTTCCAATGCACACAGTGCTAGTGCCTTGAATTATAGGCGAAAGCGGCGGACGCTTTACTATGGTTTTTGTATCTGATGCAAAACAATCTTCTGAAATATATGCTTTGACAGTGTATGTTCCAGCATTTTTCACTGTATATGTTTTTCCTGTATCTATGATTTGACTACCGTTATACCATTCTATCTTTGAGTACGGTTTGTCAAGTGATAAAGTTAAGCTACTCCCGGAGCAAAAATAATCAGTTCCTGATGATGTTGTTATCTTCGCAGAAGGATTTCCTATAGTAATGGAAAAATTAGCAGTTATGGAGTTGATCTGATCTTGAACTACACACTTGATATTTATAGCGCTTTTGGGTTTAAGAATAAGAGTGTCAGAAGATATGTCTCCTCCTTGTTGTTTAATTTCAGGGGGAATTGCAGAGCCATCATCCTTTGTCCAAATATAATGATAACCCTTATAACCATTTTGATATGCAATTTTTTTTCCGTCTTGTCCTGTTGCTCGCAATCGTATGCTATCGCCTGGCTTGCAAATCGAAGGCTTGCCATCTGACTGAGATATTGATAATGGAGTATACGTAGTTGTGAAACTTCTTTCACCTATAATTGTGTCGGAAGCTCCTTTTGCAATGATGCGCCAATAGTATTTTTTCTCTGGATTAAGATTCTGAAGACTGGGCGCATTTATGAATGTTGTATCGGAAGTTGTATCTTCAGTTAAAGGGTAAGGTGATTTGTCATCTCTAACTTGAAGCGAATATGATGAAACGCCGGGAATTTTTCTCCACGTATAGTTGGGAGTGTTATAGTCAATATTTTCTGCATCGTTAGCTGGCGATACTAATGAAGGAGTAACACTAATGGTAAATCGAGCGACATCCGACGCTTCGTCTGGTTTGTTAGCATCTGATAATTTGCAGGTAACAATAAGTTTATTTGATTCGGTACTGCCATCATATTTTTTTATATCGTCATCTAAATATGGCGCTGTCCATGTACAGAAATTAGTGGAACTGCTTGATGATATTGTAAATCCGTCTATGTTGTTTTGAACCGGAGAAGTATTGCCTCCAATTGTATATCTGAAATCATACCGAGGCACTATAATATTTTTAGATTCAGCTAACGATTTGTTAATTTCCAATTTTGCGTCCATTCCGCCAAAAATATTTATCGTAGTGTCAATATTTTTTTGAGAGCCGTTTAGTGAATCTAATGATATTTTATACACTTCACTATCAGTTGCTGCAAACAGCCAAGATCGAAATACAGCTAAAGAATAGATATTTTTGCTTGGAATATCTTTCGTTATTGAATTCCATGTTTGCCCTTCATTTGTGCTTTGAAAAACACCACCACCACCTTGCATCCCTGCAAAGAGCTTTTTATTGTTGAATGCAGTTATTGAATAAACATTCGAAAAGTCGCTATTCAGAGGAGTCCAAAAATTTCCATCATTAGAGCTTCTATATATACCTTTTGCTGTTCCGACATATATATTTTTGTTAAATTCGCACAGTGTAAATGCCGACATATTGCCCAGTCCTAAATTTGACTGAGACCAAGCTGCTCCATCTGTGCTTTGATAAATACCGCCTCCGTTGGTTGCAGCAAGAAATTTTCCGCCTGATGTTTTGAGAATAACTTTTACAGGATACAATATTCCGGTTGTTGAAGTCCAGGAATCACCGCCATTAGAGCTGCGATAAATACCTTTGCTGTCAGTCCCTGCATAGATTGTCGTTCCAAAAGAAGCAAGAAATAAAATTTCAGCTGCTGGAAATGTAGATACAACAGACCATTTGGTCCCAACGCCTTGATACAATCTCTGAGATTTTACGCCGACTAATGTTTTGTCTTTTGATGGGCTGACAATTGACTCTACCAAAACAGCGTTAATTTCATCTAACAGAAATCCATTAAATTTTATTCCGTCTAAACTAAAGAATAAATCATCCGGCTCTTGTGAAGAAGGGATGTTGTTGTATCCTCCGATAAAGATTTTCCCATTGCCATCATCAACATATAGACAACGGCCTGACTTGCTAGTGCTTTGCCATTGCGCTTTTGCCGTAAAAAGTGCCAGAAATAAAACTAAGAAAATGAGAGATGAATATGTTTTCATGGCTTGCCTTTGCCTGGTGAACTAAGTAATAGAATTTGCTTTAATGAGCTGTAAAAGTAATTTTCAAATATACTATATTTTAGGAAATCGCGGTTTGACTGTTATTGAGCCGCATATTTTAAAGCTCTTTTGATTAGGGTGTCTGCAGAAATTTGTGCCGCGCCAGATTCTGTTACGACACGCTTAACTGCTTTCTCAGCAGTTTGACGTGAAAATCCGAGTGCTGTTAAAGCCAAAACAGCATCTTGTTTCAATATTGATTGATTTGAGCCTATCTCCGGTTTCTCTTCGTCGGATTCAATCTTAGCAGCACGATCACGCATCTCCACTAAAAGACGTTCCGCTGTCTTTTTTCCTATACCGGGCAGTTTTTGCAATGCGTGCAAATTATTGCTCAGCACATAATTGCGCAATTCTCCCAGCGATATTGCTGAAAGAATGCCAAGAGCAGTTTTAGGACCTATTCCCGGTATCGAGGTTAACATTACAAAAACGTCTCTTTCTGCAATGGTTGCAAAACCAAATAATTGCAGTTCATCTTCACGCGGAATTAAGAGAGTATAAAGTGTCGTTTCAGATCCCAAAGCCGGCATTTTTTCTGATGTGGCAACTGACATCATAATGCCATAGCCAACACCGCCACACTCAATAATGGCTGTCGTGGTTGATTTTTCTACTACTATGCCGCGCAAACGCGCTATCATGAAAATTCGCTGTTAGTATAGTGTTTAAAGTATTTTTTTTATGCAAGCAAATTTAAGTAATTGAGTAAGATATCTTGATGGCTTATGCAATATCTAACAAAACATTCTTGCCTGAATTTGATTAATATTCATCTTCTTCATCATCTTCGGAAAAATATAAGTCATCAGAAGCATTCTCATATTCCGGCCAAATATCTTCGATACTTTCGTACTGTTCGTCATTGTCTTCGAGTTCCATAAGATTTTCAATTACTTGCATTGGTACGCCTGTGCGATTTGCATAGTCAATCAATTCTTCTTTTGTTGCCGGCCAAGGCGCATCAATGAGGCAGTCGGCCAAATCTGGTGTCCAGAACATTATCATCTCCTTATAGAATAGAAAAATTTACAGTCAAAAATTAAACGTTTTTTGTAAAAAACATTGCAAAGTATGAAAAACAATTATTGTTTGTGCTTAATTATAAATTAATGCAGTCATTCTTCGTAAATATTAATGGTAATTTTACCGAATTGTCCCCCGCGTCCTAGTAAATCAATGGCATCAGCAGCATTTTCAAGCGAAAAAGTATGACTGATTTCAGGGATTATACTATGATTATTAACAAAATTAACCATAGCGGCAAAATCAGCATCAGTTCCCATGGAGGTACCTTGCAATCGAATCTGTTTCCAAAATATCTTGTGCATATTTACATTCATTGCAGAGCCAAGCGTGGCGCCGTAGCTGACAATCGTTCCGCCGGGCTTGCAAAGCGAAAGCAGCGTATTAATTTGATCGCCTCCAGCGCCGTCAATTATTATGTCAAAACCGCCACTTTTGTCAAGGATTTGCGTGTTCCAATTTTCATTACGATAATTTGCGCCGCCTGCTGCGCCCATTAACAAAGCTTTGTTTATATTTTCATGGCGTGAAGAAGAACAGTATACATTAGCTCCTAAAGCGATTGCAAATTGCATTGCAAATAGCGCTACTCCTCCGCCTATGCCCGTAATTAATATGGTCTGACCAACTTCTGCATTTCCTTGTGTAAACAAGGTGCGATAGGCAGTCAGTCCAGCAAGCGGGAGGGCGGCTGCTTGGATGGCAGAAAGATGCTCCGGCTTCCTATGCAATCTAACTATGGGAACTGCTAAGTATTCAGCTAATGTTCCATTGACGGGCATTCCTAAAATTGAATAGTTAGCGCCTTGCGCCCTTGGATTATCACCCCAATTAAATGATGGATTGATAATAACTTTTCTGTCAATCCATTCTTTTGGCCCTTCTGTAACTACACCACAACCGTCTGACCCCAATATAGCAGGATATTGTATTTTAGAATATTGTCCTTGAGTGATATAATAGTCGCGTCTGTTTAAAGCCGCTGCTGAAAGACGAATAATTGCGGTATTCTCTTCAGCCCTTATAGGCATATCAACCTGTTGTAGCGCTGGAACTGAGTTTTTCGTAGTCAAAACAATTGCACGCATGATTGAAATTTAAAAGTGGTAGTTTGTAAAACTGTTGATAGCAATGAGTTGCTTATCAAGCACTAACTTTATGCGCCAGATTTAACGTATGTGTTGTTGAGAAATGCGCACACTTTATTCAAAACGGCGCAAAAATAAGAAAGTCAGCGAATTGCCAAGCAAAAATAATTGATAGGCGTTAAACGTTTCACAATTTTATAAAATGTAGATAGTAATATGGTATAGAATATGTACATCGGGATATCCTCCGACTTACTCGACAAACAGTGGGCTGCTCAGCGCAACTCAATGTGGTGCTGGGCTGCATCAATACGAATGATATTGCGGTATTATGGCGTTATAATTTCACAAGAAGAAATTGTGCGACGATCTTTTGGCGTTGATCAGTTTCAGCGTCTGCCAAATAAGCCTGCAGGTTTTGATTTAATGACTAATAATCTGAATAATTGGGGTATTGACCAAAACGGAAAGCGATTTGTTGTAATGGCCTCATTGTTTCCCGGTGCTCCTCCACCAGATTTATTGCTTAAGGAATTACAAGCACAACGCCCTATACTAATTTCTTATCAGAGCAGACCGCGAATGAACCATGCAGTTGTCATTTCTGCCGTAAAAGTTGGAGTAGTCAACGGGAGATCTGTTATTTCAACAATTGTGGTTCGCGATCCTGGGTTCTCACCCAAAAATATACAGCGAAACGGGAGAATAGAGCATCGAGCATCTACGATCGCCAATAAAACTGCGGGATATTGGTTGGTGCGTGTCAAAACAGCATGACTGTAACTTTCAAGTTCCTATTTCCGACAAGCCATTAATCTGGTTTAACCGACGTATTTAACATTAAAATGCAACATTTATTTATCGCCATTAAATGATTTTATCAGAACTTTAATGTTTTGCGGCTTGCTCTTCAAGGTCTGTTATATAGGAGCGGAATCTGCCGGTTGGAAAACGTTTTAAGTAAGTTTCTGCTGTATTCTTCGCCTCGGAATATTTTTTGCCTTTAATTAATAATTCCATTTTGCGAAGGTAGGATTGTTCGCAGTATTCGGTATCGGTATAGTCGTCTATTACAATGTCGTAGTAAGCGAGAGCAGCTCTATTATACATCATTGTTCTATAATTTTCTGCGGCACTGAAATCGCGAAGGGCTAATTTATTGCGCAACTCAATGATTTTAGCGCTTGAAACTATTGCAAGTGAATCAGTGGGATACATTGCCTGAAATTCTGAAAAACCTGCTATAGCTTTTCGAGTATAATCTTGATCACGGTCATAAGGCGGAGATAATTGGTAATAACACATGGCAGTTTTGTATGTGGCGGCTTTCACAAATTCACTATTTGGATAACTGCGCCTAACCATTCCAAAGTTAAAAGCAGCCAAAATGTATTCTTCTTTGCGATAATGTGATTCGCCTAAATAGTATTGAGCATCGTCAGCATACGCGGTGGCTGGGAATTGCAGCCGTATAACGTCAAACATTCTTTGGGCCTCCAGATAATCTTTATCTTCAAGTGCTGCAAGTCCTTGCTTAAATATTTCAGTTGCGTCGGGCGATAATTTGCGCTGAGAAGTTGAGCAACCTGATATTAACAAACAAAATCCAATTAAGGCAAAGGCAGAAAGCGAAGAAAATTTTCTCACGAAAAACCAAAAATTGATGAAAAGGACTCAATACGGGGACAGTCATTGGCAAAATTACCGAATTGTACCGTGATTTTTGTTTTATCTGTATTATTCTTGTTGTTTTAAAATCGCAGATTCAACAGTGAAGTGCAACGGATGAAATAAATAAAGAGTTGGTTTAAGTGTCATAGTTCAACAACCCA
>JBDHXA010000048.1:0-20330 GCA_039810485.1 Chlorobiota bacterium
CAGTTTTACCTCTTGAAAGCTAATATCTACAAGATAGGGGAGCAACTATAAAAATCGTTTAGGACAGGATTGATTTTTTACCAATAAATTTCAATGCCCCTTTCAAGATATTTTTTTATGTTTGCTTTTTTTCGTATCATTGAGCAATGCATTTATAAGTAGCGATGCTTACAATCTTGATGATGCGCCGATGTTAAAATATAAAATCTATCAAAAGAAATAAATTACTTTTATAAACTCTCGATTTTTTATTTATAAATTATCTAATGGATGGAATAATGAAAAAAATTTTACGAGTTGCGCTTGCCGTCGCAATTGCGGGCATATCGTCACTAACTGCCAATGCTCAGACAAGGAGCACAACTCCCTATGTTAAGTTTGATTATAAGACAGCTCAAACAAGAAAGCCAATACTTATCGAAAGCTCCGGAAATGCTGTGGCGCCAATTTCAAATTCAAAAGAAGAAAAAAAGCTATCCGGCAATAGAAAAGCTTTAGAAAATTTGCGCAACGCTTATTCCTATTATGCTGAAAACTCACCGTATGTTTATGATGCGGGTACAAATGCTTTTTTTAGAGTACAACGCGGCACTGATGAAGACAGCAAAGGCAATCTTTTCTTAATCACGTCAACCGACAAAGGAAATACATGGTCAACTCCAAATAAATATTATGATGCCGGACAAGAAGGTCAGGCGCGATATCCATCGGTGCAAGTTCTTAACAAGAACAAATCTAACAGTTTGAATGATGTTTCATACGTTTTTTACGCTCCGGTTATTCGTCCAAAAAACGATCCGAATGGCGCATTCGACGGAAGTGTATTTGGATTGAAAGAAGGCAATGGCTCTGCCGATATGTTTTTCTATGAAAAGCCGGAACAACCAAGTAGCAATAGACAAAAATGGGGAACTACTACAAGCTGGATATCAGATCAATCTGTGCCAATCTCATACATGGCTCAAACCTTGCTGAGCCAAGGCCCGGGAGGAGTCAGCTACGGTCAATATGGACAATATGGATTTATTGCAATAAACGCAGATAAGATCGAATCACAAGTGCCCGATAAGTGGGGGCTTAGCGTATTTCGCGGCTCAACTGACGAAACTCGCTCTTATAATGACAAGCCAACATTGGGAATTGATGAAGAAGGCACAATCTATGCTCTTTTCTGCAATATGTTTGCCGATGATGAGACAAATCGTATTCCTGCCGTTTCAAAATCAAATGACGGCGGCAAAACATGGCAGGACTTTATGCGCATGCCTGTTTCTGTTTTGTCTGACTATTTTTCCTCGTTAGGCAGCACTCAAGCCGGCATTGCGGCATACGGAACTCAAGGATTTCAGGTTTTTGGCAAAGATGATTTCAGCTATATTTTCAGAATTTCATATCAAACTGCTGCAAGCAGCGATAATCTTACTCAAATTGTAGAAGCGTACTATCAAAATGGCTCATGGAGTATTCGCAAGGTGGCAGACATAACCGGCTCTGTTCCTTCGCTCATCTCCAAAGGATCAGACGGCGCAGATACCGCAGCTGCCAGCCAACTCGACAATGAAATTCAGTATGTTCGCACTTCTGACGGTAATCTCTTAGTAAAATATCTTGATTTTTCTGCGCACACTCTCGAAGGTAAAGATTTGCAAAGTTCTGATATTTTTGTATGCGCTAAAAGCATAACCGGAAATTCATGGAGTGCTCCTCAAAATGTAACAAATGACGCTTATTTTGACAAATTATCATGGATCCCTTCTTCTTTGCCTGATCTCAAAGATATTCCGATGATAGAAATACAAACTGTTTCCTCGTTAGATGAAAATACAACTGCCTATCTTCAAGCTCAGCGCCGCATAGATGATCCTCAATTGATTGTGCAATTTACCTTCTCGGTTTCAACAGTTGGCGTAGATGAAAATCAATCTAATAGTACTGCTATTTCACTACATGAGGCATATCCAAATCCTGCTTCTGCTTTTGTTGAAATTCCATTTTCATTAGATCAAACTGCTATAACTCATATTGATCTTTTTACAGCTCTTGGAGATAAAGTTGCAACTTTGCAATCCGGCATGTCAACTCCGGGCTTTCATGCGGCTGTTTTCAACACGGAAAATCTTGCACCTGGAACATATTATTACACTTTAACGGCAGGCACGGCAAAAATTACAAAGATGCTCTCTGTAGTTCGTTAATATCCTTAGTTTTGCAATGAAAGCCGCGCCGGTTCAAAACCGCAGCGGCTTTCGTATTTTTGTAATTATGCTTTGCCCTAATCAGCAACATAACTTCATGTCTTTCTTTTTTGCAGTCAATAATCGTCTCTCTAATCTTCGTCTGGCAGTCGCTGTTATTTGCTTTGCAGTTATCTTAACGAATGGTTGCTCTGCTCCTGACGCAGCGACAAGGCTGCGAACTTTGCTGCCTGCTTTGCCAAATTATCCTACAGTTGCCATACGTTCCATTCCTTATCCGATTATTCTCTTGCACGGTCTTGGACAAAAAGCAGATGTATGGAATGAAAGTGCTGTTGGCTACTATAAAAAAGAGCTTGGATTGCATTTTGGAGGGCAGCTTATTGCGCCGAACGGAAAATGCTCTCTAAAACCATCGGGAGATGCTCTCGGCGATTTTTTTACTGCAAGTTTCAGCAATCCTGTAGATTCGGTAAATGGATGGGTGCAACAGTTAGAAAAATTTATTCCGATTGTGCTCGAGAGAACAAAAGCGCAAAAAGTAATATTGATTGGCTACAGCATGGGAGGGCTTGCAGCCCGCACCTATCTTACACGCCACATTAAAGATCATAAAGTGCAGCGGCTTATTACTATTGGCACTCCTCATCAAGGGTCCGCCTTGGCCAAAGTGTGGAAATGGAAGACAGCCGTCAAATCGCTATTAGCAGGCAATCCGAATATCATTGCTAGAACGGCAGTGCAGCCATTGCTCAGCGTAATCGAAGCAGCAGAGCAAGACGTGCCTTTCAACTCTCCGGCGGTTCGCGATTTGATGCGGCCGCAAGACGGCGGCAAATTTATTGCTGCGCTTAATAATGCCGAACATCCTTTAGATGTGGAATATATAAGTGTGGTTGGTGCCGTTGACATTCTTCGCGAAGTAAAAGAACTAAACACATCAGCCGCGCAAGAGCTTTTTAGGCGATTGTTATCAGTTATCGGATTTGGTCCCGAAGCGTTGTTCGAAAGCGGTGATGGCGTCGTAAGCGTAGCAAGTCAAACTATCAATGAAATTCCGTGGTTTAAACAAAATTTAGCACGACAGAGAATTTCACGCACAGTAACGCTTGGTTCGGTTCATACGGAACATCTGCGCAATAGCGCCGAAATACAAAAAATCACCTTAGAAGACAAGCCGGAGTTCAAAGGGGCTGAGTTTTATGTTGGAAATAATGGCAAGCCGACATTACTAATCGAATTTTCTGACTTGCTGCCGCCATCACTTTGCGAAATTTCCGCTTCGTTTCGAGATAAGGACGGTAATAAACGCGGCATAACTATACCGCGGGGGAATGCTATTTTAATTCAAAAACCGGACGGCACAACTGTTTCAGCAGCTATGGTCGAATTTCCGACAGAAATGTCGTTCGAGCAGAATATTGCCATAGAATTTACTGTAAAAAACTCGTTTGGCAATATTTTTACTTCTTCAAAACAATGGACTTGGATGCATATTTGACAGCATATTTTTGATTAAAGTGCAATGCTCTTTTTGAAAGTAATATTTTTTTCAAAACTTCTACGTTTTACACTAAAGAATCAAATATCTGATTTATGACAGCACAAAAACTCATCTGTTGATAGTAATTTTTACACGCCTGTTGAACATACGCCCTTCAGGCAGATTGTTGGGGAATTCTGAATTTTCACTACCTATTCCGTGTGCAGAATTTCGTTTCATTCCAAGTATTCGGGCAGCAGTTTCAGCTCTTTTTTGCGACAATTCTTTATTATATTGAGCATTCCCAAGCGAGTCGGACATTCCAACGATACTAACATTATCTTTTGTGCAATATTCCTTTAATTTTCCAAGCGTTGTCCGGTCTTGCGCTGAAATATCCGATGAATTAAAATCAAAAAAAACAATTGAATATTCCAACACGTCAAACATCTCTCCTTGCTTAAACGTTGTGATAGAATCGTCTGCAAAACTAATTTCTCCAAGTGACGATTTTACGGTATCGCCTGAATAATTTACAGCAACAAGCTGAAAAGACAATGGCTTGCGCAATCGTAAAATTTTCTTTTCCTCATACAGACGCCAATTTACCGCAGATGGTGGCTCGTCTGTTCCAGAAAATTCGTGCGCAATTTCTCCACCGGCGAATACTCTTAACTGCCAATATGCCACTCCATCATCGCTAACTATACTTGGAAAAAAACGCACGGAGGGCGGATCGGCAATATCTGCCGTGTCATATAATATTTGCGGTGAAAGAATTGCAGAATTGCTCGAGCCAAGCAAAATGCACTCTGTTTCTTCGCGCAAATCATGTCCGATAACGGCAGGCGCTGTTGCAAAACGCTGTTTTATTTGAGAATTAAAAACTGTATTTCGGTGCTGCAATTCTCGTTGAATAATCTCTCCTCTTTTTTTGCGCGTCGAATCAAGAGAATCGCCGCGAAGCAGCGTTGTGATAGAAAGCGAGGCATCGGGTATGACCGCCAAACGTGCTGCTATCGTATCTAGTTGATGATAATAATGGCTAAGCAGATTTTCGGGCTCTGCATTAAAATAGCGTCGAGGTATTTCTGCTTTTTCTTCTTCAAAAAAAATATATGGCAATATAGGATAAAATCTTTTGACTATTGAACGATGCACGCCAACTCGCAGCAACTCTGACGGAGTTCCGTCTGCGCTAATAAAAGCCACGCTTGCTTGTGCGCGAAAAAGCGATTTTGGCCGCGGAACAATGCGGCGATAGAATTCGGCGACATGATAATTTATGGTTTTTGCTGTTGTATCGCTTGCAATTTGCCGAGAAAGTAGAATAACACTTTCCTCGTTAATATTCCGCTCTTCAGAAATTACGGTATCGCGATGAATTACCGTATCTCGGTGTATAATTGGCAACAGCGTGGTAGTGTCTAAAAGCAGTTTTTGAGGTTCATAATAAATAGAAATGCCACCTCTTATTGACGAGCCATGCCAATCTAATTGTGCTATTTTGCTTCCTGCGAATTCAACACGCATAGCAGGAACAACATAATAGTTGCCCCATTTGTAGCGCACACCTGCAGAAATTGACGGCGCAACATGAATTTCACCTCCAACAGGAAGATAACCACGATATGGCGACGTCGTAAGTGTTACTCCTTGTGGTTCAACGACATCTTGTCGCGCTTCAAATTCGCTTGACAATACTTTTGATAGGGATATACCGGCAGATACTTCATACTTTTGATTGCTCCAAATGACCATTGGCCTTATTATCGCCGATGGAAGTCGCGCCGATAACAAATGGCGAATCGTGCCGGGTGTTGCATGACCATTTACCGCAAAAACTGTTGATTCATCGCCTATTAATGTTGCTCCGCGAAAATCGCAGCCTAAAAATAAGCCTGCCCTTATCGAATTGGTTAATGCCATATCAGCGCTCACGCCGGAACAAAAACCAAAGCCGTAACCGCCGTCATACGCAACTGGCTGTGCGGGAAATCCCGGAATTTGTTGAAATTGTGATGTGTGAATATTTAGACCAATTTCGGCGCTGACGCCAATTCGCAGCGGCGTGGCAATCTGTGGTTTTACAGAGTTGAAGGCAAATACAAGAAGCAGAGCAGCAATCAGAAGATTTTTGTACTCCCGCATGACTACTCCACATACAGAGCTTTTACAGCGCTTCGAGCGCCTGAAATTACTCGACAAAAATACACACCTCGCACAGCTTGAGCAGAGAACAATACAGTGCCTTCTCCGGTGTCCTCATTTACTTTCGGTTGGTATCGGGTTATCTCGCGACCTATTCCATCAACTATCTGCACAATACAACCTTTTTGAACGCGATATAATTGTATAATGGCTGAATAATTTACTGGGTTTGGCCGTATGACGATTACCGGTTCCGGTGTCATGCTGCTTACAAGACGCGGTCCGCCATATTGCCAAATATCGCTGATGCGAAGCAATCCATCTGACAAAGTAGTTTCTACCTTGCAACGACTATTATCGTCTGTAAAAATGCAGTCAACAATCCGAAGAACCGTTGAGTCGGCGTTTCCCAAAGCGGCAATTCCATAAAAAACGCAGAGTGTGTCATTCGCTGCCGTTCCTGAAAGAAGAATCGTATGAAAAGCATCGTCTATTTGTCCGCGATTACTCATTGGGTCCAGAACGCTTGCATTAAATCTGACATGCGCCGCATACTGTTTTCCAATCAAAGAATCTATTGAGCGGCGGCTGCCTGTCAATGTAAGCGGGAAGGCAACATTTTGACCAATTTTAACTGAAAGTTTGGGCAAAGCAACTTTAACTCTTGGTACAAAAGGAACCTCCGGCAAAAGAATTCCTTCTCCGCTTATATTGCATTCAACCACTTTTCCGCCATACCAAGCTTTCAGTTTGGCGAAGTATAATTCTTTCTTTTTTGGGGTAAAACGCACTCCAACTTTTAAATTTTCACCGGCATTTAAAATTACAGGATAAGTAGGTAAAAAAGCAAGAGAAAACACATTATTTCCAACAATCTGCATGGAATCTACACGAGCAGCAGCCGAGCCAATAGAATACAAGACAATAGTAGAATCTCGCATAGAATCAATATAAACAGCTGGAAAGACAATAGGCGCTGCGGAGAGCAAAGCGGTATCAGGAGGGCGCAATGCAGTTCCGCGCAACGATGCAGAAACATTGCCGCTTGCAGCTGATAAATGCAACTCTGCAGTTTTATTTCCTGCAGTTTTTGGCGCAAAGCGAAGCATAATCGTCATCGAGTCTCCGGCAGAAACGACTCGCGGAGTGAAGCTTTCTATAAAAAAATCATCGCTGTCGGCGCCAACCAACGAAGCGCTCAGAATGTCGGCAGCAGCATTGCCTCTATTTGTAACCATCGTAGAATCAAGTTGAAACTGCAATACTGTTGTTGCTTTAAAATTAACATCTTGTACTGTCAATTTCGGAGATGGCGGCAGAACCCCATTAACTGTGGCATCGCTTGCAAAACGTCGTTTTCCAATATATGCCGCAATATTTGCCTTTCTATTCCCTGATGTTTTTGGTAGTGCGTTAATAATCAGCGCAATTGAGTCGCCGGAGGGAATTACCCATGGTTTTTTAGGCGGAATTACTGCAAATGCGTCATCTTCATCATTTTCAATTGCAATGCTATCAATTATAACAGCGCGTGCAACTGCATTCACTATAAAAACTTTTTTCTCTACTGTCGAATGCAATGCAACATCGCCAAAATCTATATTTGAAAGAATTATGGAATCTATAGGAGGAGGAAGACCCGACTTTGCATATCCTTGCAATTGCACTGGCATCGAAACATTGCGCGCATACACGCGAAATTCTTGTGAAAAAAAACCTTCTTTTGCCGGAAAGAACAATGCTTTGGCAAAATATGTGCTGGAAGCTGGAATGTTAAAAGGGGTTTTCTCTAAAATGGCAAAACGTCCTTCACTTGTGCCAACCGGTCGAATGCTGTCTACTGCAAACGCCCTATTGCCAACATTTGTAATATTAAGTGAATCATACGCTTGCGCATTTGCATCTATGGTGTCAAACGCAATATTACGAAGCAAAAACTGCGGCGGCGGAGCAACGCCGATGCCATGCAATGCAACTTCGTATCTGATATCATTTGCCCATACAATTAAACTTCCTTTTGCCTCTCCTTCATTTTTGGGCGTAAACGCAAGTCGAGGATTAGCAGCTATGCCGGCAGGCAGAGTTGGGAAAAAAGTGGAAACATCCAAGGTAAACGCACCGAATGCATCGTCTAAAAGACGAATTGTATCAATATGGGCATTTCGGAATTGCGAGATGTTTTTTACTTGCAGAGTGTCTATTGTTATAGAAAATCCTAAATCTATGCCGCCAAAATTAAGCGGGTTTGGCAATATAGAAAGCAACGGCGTCGGCTTGAAAACCTGCACGAACCCATCGCTAACGCCTCCGGCATAGGTTGTTTCAAAACCTCCGGAAACAACCGAAAAATCTCTTGACGAAGTAGAGCCGGCAACATACAACGTTCCATTAAATGTTGCAGCCGCAGAAGCATTATCATCGCTTGATCCGCCTAAAAATGTGCAATATTGCACATTTTGCAATGCCGCGTCAAATATTGCAAAAAAACAATCGCGTCCTCCGCGATTTTGCTTTGACAATGCGTCATTGGTTGTTGGCAGAATGCTAGAATAAGTGGAGCCGACAATGCTGACTTCATCTTTTTCTACGGCTATAGAAGTGCTGAAATCGTCTTTTGCACCGCCAAAAAATGTCGCTGCATTGACAATACCGTCTAAGTTCATGCTGATAATAAAAGCATCGCTTCCGCCAAAAGTCAGTTCTCTAAAGCCGCCTCTTTTTATACCAACGAGCGAACTCCATTCGGCACTTCCTGTTATAAAAATATTGCCTCCATTGGACGGAGAGAAGCAGATATCATTCACAGAAACGGCGCCAATTACTGCAAATGTTCGAGTGAATTCTGCAATTGCTCCTCCGCGCAGTTTTGATACAAATACTTCTGAAGAAATTCGGTCGTCAGATTTTGCGCCCGGAAAATCCGGCGACGCTGTTGTTCCTACACAAAAAAGCGTTCCTGACGCATCAAACGTAAGAGTGGATATTTCATCCTTTGCCATTCCTCCCCAAAATGATGAATACAAAAGAAGTGTTCCCAATGGATGTATCTCTGCAATAAATCCGTCTTCTTGTCCGCCATAACGAGATTGCTGAGCGAATGAAGCAATAGGAAAATCTGGCGACTCGGTAACGCCGGCAATCCATATTGTGCCATCAGGCGACACTGCAATATCACGAGCTTCATCAGATTTGGCGCCTCCTAATGCAACAGAGAATAAAACTCTTGATCCATCGGAAGTAAATTGTGCAGCAAATGCGGCGCCGCCAGAATATATTTCTGAAACAGGTCCGTTTGAAAAGGCGGCGGTGGCAGGAAAGTCGTTTGAAAATGTTGTGCCGGCAATTATCGGATTGCCTAGCAGATCGAGCGATAGTGCATTTGCTTCATCACGTCCAGACCCGCCATAATACGTAGAAAATAGAAGTGTTTGACCGTCGCGTGAAAATTTGGCCAAAAAGATGTCACGCCCGCCAAGATGGCTGCCAAAAACAGCATTGGACGTTATTGGGAATTTGCCAGATTCTGTGGTTCCGGCAACAAAAATATTACCTTCGGCATCGCGAACCATTCCAACGATGCGATCTTCGGATTCACCGCCGAAATACGAACCGATTTTGAGCAGCGTAGTATCGCGAGATGCCGCTTGCGCCGACAGTGTTTCAGCACAAATCTGAGCAGTAAAAAAAAGTATGGCAGCTAGGAGCAATCGCATGATGCAGCGCTCCAATATTGAGCATGGTAAAAAAACTGATGTTTTAATTCAAACGAATTTCATCAGCTTGATGTATATCGGGCAAGGCAGATCCGATGCAAGGCGGATAAAGATGAGCCGTGCGAGCACAATATTCGCGCTCGCGATCGGAAACGCCTGCCGTCATCATTCTGAAAGCATTTAAGCGGCGAACTGGCAGTGAAATTACATTTTCCGCCGCTGAAAAAGATGCTTTTGTCAATCCAGGACCAAGCAGAAACGCTTCGTCAATAAAGGATGCTATGTTATTTCCAAGAATTTTTTCAATTTCAGCATTGCAAACTTCGCCAAGATCTTTCCGATTAGGCAAAGAAATCAAATTATAATAGGCAAGCTGCCCCTTTTTCAAAATGCTGACGTCTATGAAAGCATCTTGCACTGTAAATATAACAACCGACTTATCTTTGCAGTCAGGATAATTATACAAAAGGGCGGAATGAATTGCAAACTGGCTTACGCTAGTGCGCTCAAGCGGCAGAGCAGTTACTCCCAATACAAATTCACACGCCATCAGATATTTTTTGTCAATCAAAACAGCAACCATCATTGTCCGGCCGTCTGCAGTTTGAGCAAGAGGATAGATGACAGTTGTAAAGTCATCGAGAGTATGACCGGGATACGCCTGCTTCAACTCGAATTGCAGCAATGATTTTATTTGCTCGGTATTCGCGCGTGCCACAGCTGGGAATTGGTGCACAAAGACATTTTCGGCAGGAACGCACATTTGCAAATGCTTGGCTTCGCTGGCTATTGCCGGTAAAAATGCTTCAAGTTCCATTAGCACATCAAGATAGTCGTTTTCGTCTTTTACAGTCGACGGGACTGAATTAACATATAGCAATTCAGCGCCTTTTTTTCCTTGACCAAGCAATCCAATATACGTTCTGTCTGTTCCGAAATAAACCGACAATATTGATTCCATTATATTTTCCTCTGAAAAAACAGAAAGCTGCTCTATTCATATTTTTGGTAATAATCGCCTAAGCAATATACGCCAAGAACGAATGACTATTCCCGAGCAAATGGCTGAAACCAAATCTCGCCAATGCTTGCAGAGAAGCCAAAGCGCATAAAAAGCTCGCGCAATGCGCCGTTGCTCGCCACGCCTCGCGAACCGCCGGTTAAAGCAACATCGAGCATTGCCGAATATGAAACCGGTATTTGCATGCCAAACGATCCGTACATTTCGTTAATATCAGTTCCCATCACCGAATAATAGAGTTGCTGATAACCGACGCCGAGATTGAAGCCAACCCTGCTCTCGAATGGCGATCCGGGATTATGAGTTGCAAGCCGGGAAACCGAACCGGAAATTCTTAGATTTTGTCGAAAAGAAGCATCTCCTTTTCTATAAGTCATTGACGAGAAATCCTGCATCTCTACATCGGCAGCATATAAAAACTTCCCCGAAAGAAAAGAAACTCCTGCGCCAACAGATGACGGCATTGCTGTTTGCAGCTCAGTTGTCATTAATGAATCGCTCGTTATTTCATTGGCACTGACTGTGCTTTGCCGAAGCTGTGAATTAATATGTAAATTTGCATATGTTGCCGCAGAAATGCCGACGGTAAAATTTTCTACAGGTGAATACATCATGCCAAATCTACCGCCTATTCCTTTTAGAGCGTCATTTCGCTGATTAATTGAGCGATAGGCGTTTGCATCAAAAATTGTTGTTTGAGATGTTGTAATTATTGAACCGAAAAGACCAATTATTGAAGCGCCAATTCGCAAATTATCATACGGACGGACAGCGCAGCCCAAGAATGCGGCAGTCAATCCGCCGCTTCCGGCCGATTCTACCATTCCGTCAATCCTTTTGCCTAAAAGCGAATCTGTAAATGGAGATGACAAAGAATAATTAATCGAACTATAAGGATACAACCCCAAAACTGCTCCAATGCCTTTGGCAGTGTCAATCGAAAATGCTAAACAAAAACCGTCAAGTTTGCCATTGTTTTGATCTGCCGACACATTGCCATTTGAAACAGTTTGCTGATTAAAACGAAAACCAACCTGCATGCGCGTAGATTGAAGTGCGCTCCAGGCAGCAGGATTTAATAAGTTTACTGAATATGGCGAGGTTACGGCAATTTGTGTGCCTGCCATGCCATCATACGCAGAACTTACGCTCCGACGAACATCTCCAATGCCAAAAAGAGTATAATTCGAGCCGCCCTGCGCCAAAGCTTTTGAACCGGCAAGGGAAAACAAGCAAAATATTATTCCGACAAATCGCTGCATAGAGAATGTATTATGGCTGTAGTTTCGGACGTGTTGAATAAATAACCTCCAATAGAGGACGCGCTGTTGTATCGGGAGCGCTACTATCCCAGAAAACCAATCTATTGCATTGATTCATATCATATTGCGAAACAGGGCGGACAACTATTACTCCTTTGCCGCCTCGTTTAATCATGCCGTCAACGGCGGAGTTAAGCAACGGAAACACATACTTTTGTTTATCCTTTACGTAATATCCAAAGTAATCATGGGCAAGATTGGTTAAATTTGACGAGTCAATAAATCTTGCGCCTATTAGCGAATCAACATCCATGTTGCCTACAATAGTTCGTGAAGGATCCAAAGTCAAAGTTAGCTTTGCCAAATGAACCGCAATGCCGGCTGGCAGCGAGCTAATGTCGAACGACATCAGTCCGTCAACCGCTACTGCGCCATGAACAAGCAATACGCCTTGCCCGCCAAGCGGAGCATACGTAAATGTTGCATCGCCGCCTGAATGCCATGTCATCGTGTCGAGCGTTCCGCCGCCCGGCTGGCGATATACGATTCGCAACATTGTATGCGGCGCATTAGGATTAGAAATCGTTGGCGTTGAAAATCGCCGGATAACCGACGATCCATTATCACGCAAGGCAATGCCCCATGTTAGCGTGTCGTTTTTATATTGCTGTTTTCGTTTAAGCCACTTTACAATAACGCTTTTATCAAATGATATTTCTATTGGGGCGACGGAATCTTTTAATGGAATTTGCGCGTCAATTGAGGCGGCAACTTTTGCATCGAAGAATTCGGGCGTTATTTGATCGGCTATTGTTGTATCCAAATATGGTTTTAATAATTCGACGACATTAATTTTCAAGCGATTCTGGATTGAATCTCCCAATACATAGCGCAACGGCTGCATACTCAATGTGGCGGACACAATATCGGCTTCGGTCAAAGCGCCTAGCGAATCAGGGATCTGCATAAATCGCACAAACGAAACTGCTTCCGTTGTACCAGATTTGCCTAAGAATAAAGTGCCGTCGTTAAATTGAGCAAATCGCCTATATGCAGTTCCGACAACTGATGGGTTTGCGCTAAAACCATGCAAAGAAACAGTATCCGATAGCAGTGCATTAGCCACATCAGGCGTTTTTTGATTGCATGCTCCAAAAAACAATCCAATTACACACGCAAGAGCTATCGCCAAAGCCGAAAAAATTTTATGCTTCATCGTATTATTGTGCCAAGTCGCGACCACTGAATAGTCCCAAGTTTCTTGAAAAATTGTTTTAGTCCTAGATTAGTGTCCCATGACCAGTAAACCAATAAAGGAGTGCCAATAATACTTTTCTTTGGAATAAATCCCCAATATCTGCTGTCCAAACTATTATTTCTATTATCGCCCATGCCGAAAACATAATCTCTTTCTACGGTATATTTTGATGCCGCCTTTCCGTCAATGACTATATTTGATCCGTCATAACCGACGTTATGCCCTTCACGGCGTATAAAGGTTTCCCACTCAATGCGATTAGATGCGGAAATCTGTATTACATCGCCTTTTTTTGGAATTCGTATTGGCCCATAATTATCGCGAGTGTAATTTTTTCCGGGCGGAAAAGTGCTGCTCATATCATATTGAACATCATAATAACCTTCTTCTTCATATTTTCCATTCGGCGGCAAGGCAAACTCTTTGCCATTCACATACACATGGCGATTGACGATATGCAATGTATCGCCTTCTGTCGCAATACAGCGTTTTAGATAGTATTCAAAGCGATCGGCTTCTATCTGATCTCTATTGCCGGGAAATATGAAAACAATCACATCTCCTTGCTTTGGCTCGCGTATTCCAGGAAATGTATAGAAAGGCAGCGGCGCATTGATAAAAGGAATTACCTGCGGCGTTGATGGGGCAAAAATCAGACGATTGACGAATAAGAAATCGCCAGTTGCAACTGTATTTTCCATCGAGCCGGTTGGAACAACAAAAGACGCGAATAAAACTCCATTTACAACCATTACAATAAGCACGGCAGACACGATAGTTTTTATCCACGAAACAAAATGCTCCTGCGGGGTTTCAGGACGCTTTTTAACTTTTTTCATGAAACCGAAAATTCCGCGCTTTTCCGCGGGAGCTTCTGATTGCTTTGATGATTTGCCATATAGCGGCTTTTGGATTGCCATATCTGCTCCTATGTTCAGGATAAATGTAAGCGGCTTTTCATAAACAGCTTTTAAAAGTCAGATTTTAATCAATGCTCAATACAGCTAAAAACGCTTCCTGAGGAATTTCAACGCTGCCAACTTGTTTCATGCGCTTTTTCCCTTCTTTCTGCTTTTCCAGCAATTTGCGCTTTCGGCTAATATCGCCGCCATAGCATTTTGCAAGCACATTCTTTCGCATAGCCGAGATTGTGTCGCGCGCAATAATTTTTGCGCCAATGGCAGCTTGAATAGCCACCTCGAACATTTGACGAGGAATGAGTTCTTTTAATTTTGCGCATAGTTTTTTTCCCCAATCGAAAGCTTTTTGTCTGTGCACAATAGAGCTCAAAGCATCTACTGGTTCTCCATTTAGTAATATATCGAGCTTGACCAAATCGCCTGCGCGAAAATCTGCAAAGTTATAGTCCAGCGAGGCATATCCGCGTGAAACTGATTTTAGTTTATCATAGAAATCAAAGACCACTTCCGAAAGCGGCAGTAAAAACGACATATCAACGCGAGTTTGCGTAATATAGTGCTGCCCAAGCATTTCACCGCGTCTGTCAAGGCAGAGCTTCATAATTGCTCCCACATATTCGGCCGGTAGAATAATTTGAGCGTTAATATACGGCTCTTGTATTTCTTCAATATTGCCGGCGGAAGGCATTTGCGCTGGATTGTCCACCCAAAGTTCTTCACCATCAGTTTTGATAACGCGATATTTTACATTCGGCACAGTAGTTACTATCACTTGATTAAATTCTCTTTCCAAGCGCTCTTGCACTATCTCCATGTGAAGAAGACCAAGAAAACCGCAGCGAAAGCCAAAGCCAAGCGCTGTGCTACTTTCAGGTTCAAAAGAAATCGCGGAGTCATTGAGCGACAGTTTGCCGAGAGCTTCACGCAAATCCTCAAAATCATCACTGTCTGCAGGGTAAATTCCACTGAACACCATTGGCTTTACTTCTCGAAATCCGGAAATTGCTTCCGAACACTTTTTGCTGTAATGAGTTACGGTGTCGCCAACTTTGGTGTCTTGCACGCGGCGTATGCTAGCTGTCAAATAGCCCACATTTCCGGCGGATAGCACAGCAGTCCGTTGCCGTTTCATGTGCATAACACCAACTTCCTCAACATCATACGTTTGATCAGTTGCCATAAATAATATTTTATCTTTCTCACGCAAAACGCCGTCTATAATTCGCAAATAGACAATAACACCGCGATAAGAATCAAATACTGAGTCATAAATCAAAGCGCGCAAGGGCGCATTAGGATTGCCTTTAGGCGGCGGAATACGCTCTACAACAGCTTCCAAAATTTCATCAATACCAATGCCCGCCTTTGCCGAGGCAAGAATTATTTCACTTTCTTTGCATCCGATAAGATCTATTACTTGTTGTTTTACCGATTCCAAAGTCGTAGCCGCGCTGGGCAGATCAATTTTATTGATAACAGGAATTATTTCCAATCCCGCATCTATTGCCATAAATAGATTGCTGATAGTTTGCGCTTCGACGCCTTGTGTGGCATCAACGACTAAGAGAGCGCCTTCACAAGCAGCAAGAGAGCGCGATACTTCATAAGCAAAATCAACATGCCCGGGAGTGTCTATCAGATTCAGCGTGTATTTATTGCTGTTGTCTGCAGTATAATCCATTTGAATCGCGTGGAGTTTTATAGTGATCCCGCGTTCTTGTTCTAATGGATTATTATCGAGAATCTGGTTCATCACCATTTCGCGCTCGGTTACTCTACCTGTGCGCTCCAGCAAGCGATCGGCAAGAGTAGATTTTCCGTGGTCTATATGCGCGATAATGCAAAAATTGCGAAATTGTTCCATCAAGTATTAAAATATTATCCCGTCATTCATACGGCTGCAACCAAATAATAATCGGTTTTTTTTGCAAAGCGTAATCATAAAAAGAAGCAAAATTACAGAAAATCAATCTGTTTGGAGGATTTAGATCTAAAGGGCGTCGGCAAATTGTCTTTTAATATAAACTTTGCATTGCTTAGCTCTCAACGTCGCAGTTGCTGTTAATTTGCTTTTACTATTTTAGACATCTACGTTATGATTTAAGAATCGCTACTCGCCACGAGCAAATTCATCGTAAAATCTTGCCGTTGCTGTCATTCCTTTTTGGAAGTTTTCTAAGAGAAAATGCTCGTCAGGAGAATGTGCGTTTTCATCAGAAAGTCCAAAGCCCATCAGCACTGTTGGAGCGTGTAAAATTGTGTCGAAAAGCAAGCAAACCGGTATGGATCCGCCTTCGCGAACATGAAATGGCTTTGTGCCGTAAGCATATTCTAAAGCTCGTGTTGCAGCATTCATACCTCGGCTTTCACGAGGAGTTATCATAGGGTTTGCTCCATGCATAGCTGTTACGCTCACCTTAACTGTAGGAGGAGCAATAGTGCGGAAATACTGTTCAAATTTGCGAGCAATATCACGATGATCTTGATCGGGTACAAGCCGCATTGAAATTTTAGCCGTTGCTTTTGAGGGCAAAACTGTTTTGGCACCTTCACCTATGTAACCGCCATAAATGCCATTGACATCGAGAGTAGGGCGTGCCCAAATCCTCTCGTTGGTTGTATAGCCATATTCGCCATATTCGACTGGAATGCTTAATCCTGCATTAAACTCTTTCTGGTTAAAAGGCAATCGTGCATACTCTTCGCGCTCTTCATCAGCAAGCTCTCGCACATCATCATAGAAACCGGTAATTGTAATGCGGCCAAAGCGGTCTTTCAGTTGGGCTATCATGCAGCAAAGAGCATTTAAGGGATTTTCTACAGCTCCTCCGAAAGTGCCAGAGTGCAGATCGCGATTTGGCCCAGTCACCGTAACTTCCATATAACACAATCCGCGCAAACCATAAACAAGCGATGGCGTTCCTCGCGCAAAAATTGGAGTGTCGGAAACCAGAACACAGTCGCAACTCAGCTTATCTGCATGAGCAGCAATATAATTTTCCAAATTATCGCTGCCCACTTCTTCTTCTCCTTCAATCAATAATTTTACATTTACCGGTAAATTACCCGAGGTTTTCAAATGTGCTTCGAGAGCTTTAATCTGTAAAAACACCTGCCCTTTATCATCCGTTGAGCCACGCGCATAGATATTTCCATCTCGAATATTAGGCTCGAACGGAGGCGTTGTCCAAAGATTCAGAGGATCAACCGGTTGTACGTCATAATGACCGTAGAACAATATAGTTGGTGCTGTGTCGCCGGCTCCGAGCCATTCTCCATAAACGATAGGATGCCCATTAGTATCATGCACTTCAGTTGGAACGCCAATATTGCAAACATGAGAAGCGAGCCACTCAGCGCAATGTCGCACATCAGCCAAATGCTCAGGCACGGCGCTAACGCTCGGAATTGATAGAAATTCGTTTAATTCAGCAATAAAACGATTATAATTATCATTACAATACTTTTCAGCGTCAGTCATAATTTATTCGATGGAATAGTTTTACAGCAGATTTATAATAATTGTTCGGAAATAATGACAACACCCGATTTTCGAGTTTAATATTTATATTGATTATATTAACTATTTATCGTTAGCATTTTATTTAACCTATCCGTAATATAACGGTGGTAAATGAATGTATAATAATACAAAAGATTATGGTTTCCAATCAACTTTCAATTAATTCGAGCAATGCAATTGACTCAATATGGAAAGTATGCGGAAACATATCAACAGGACGAATTCGTCGAACTTTATATTTTTCTGCCAGAATTGCACAATCGCGAGCTTGTGTGGCTGGATTGCAGCTAATATACACTATTTTTGGCGGCATAATTGCGAGCAAATGTTCAAGCAAACGATGATGAACGCCGGCTCGAGGAGGATCCACAATCACACAATCCGGATTGGGCAGACCTTTCAAATGTTCAAGTGATTCTGTTCTATGCAAGTCCATGCAGTAAAATTCAACATTGTCTATATTGTTGTTCATTGTATTTGCACGAGCATCCAGCACAGAACTTTCGTTCATTTCAATGCCAACAACTCGTCCCTTGATTTTTTGTGAGATTGGCAAAGTTATTGTTCCCGCTCCACAGTATAAATCCCAAATTATATTCTCGTTTCCAATATTTCCAATTTCAAAGATAGAATTCAGAAAATTTGCTATTTGATTTGTATTTGTCTGAAAAAAAGAAAAGGGTGAAATGCGGAATTTTATACTCTCAATTGTTTCTGTAACAAAACCCTTTCCATGAATTACTCGCACCAAACCAGAAGCCACTGGCGATAGCGAGTCATTAATTGCATGTATAATTTGTATGTTAGGATAGATGTTGTGGAATTCGTTAGCGAGCCATGAAATCATACAATTATCTGATTCGTGCACAGGACTTTTAGTAACGACGATAACCATCATTTCTCCGTCTCCTGTACG
This sequence comes from Chlorobiota bacterium, assembly GCA_039810485.1. GTDB lineage: Bacteria > Bacteroidota > Ignavibacteria > Kapaibacteriales > UBA961 > JADZAA01. The sequence continues at coordinate 18,443 of JBDHXA010000048.1, forward strand.
CAATACAACATTTCGTAAAAATCCTTCGTGAGTTTTCGCATTATAGCACTCACAACCAATTTTTTGCGACATTTCTCTGATAGTTGTCAAAATATTATTGCCATATTCGGATTGTATATGACATCGTTTAATATCCAACACTTTGTCATAACGGCCCGGCACATGCAAACCAAGGGCAAAATCGCATTCAATATTTTCACCCGACTTAATTTCTTCGTCAGTCATCCAACGTGAAGCTCCGAAAGAAAATTCCATTTTATTTCGGTAATTGTATATGTTCTCAGCTTCTTTTATAGGCTCAATAATATCAACCGACACCTTAGCCATTCGAAAAAAGCAATCTTCAACATGACGACGTTTCCATTCGCATTGCAACGGATAGTGCAAATGCTGCCAAGAGCAACCTCCGCAAACGCCATAATGTTCGCAACGTGGCATTGTTCGCTCTAAAGAAGGAACAATTACTCGCAGCAAACGCGCTTCTGCATAATTTTTCTTCCAACGGTATATTTCTGCTTCTACAATATCGCCCGGAGCAGCATATTTAATAAATACAGTCATTCCATCATCAGTACGACCTATCGCAATTCCTTCAGATCCAATTGCATCAATTTTTAATTCAATTTTCCGAGGAGCTCTATTTTTTTTTTTCATTTTACCCGAATGCATTATATATTCTCTGAAAGAAATCCTTTTTGCAATTTTTCATGCAAGTGATCTTCTAATAAACTTCGTCCTTCACTTGATAACAAACCGCATCCAAGAAGAGATTGGCGAAATATGTATGCAGATTCTAATGAAAAAGATCTTCCCAAAATAGTCCACAATAAAAATATTCCATCAGAAATTCCTGCTTCTAATAATGCTATAGATTTTGAGTCAACAGGTGAAAACACGCCTGCCTCAATCAGATTTTCCGTTATTTTCTCGCCAAAGCCCGACAAAACATTATACAATCTGCGGACTCTTTCTAAGAACACCTTGTTATCGCTACGCAAAGCGTGAGCCCAAAATTCTAAAAGCAAAGGAGCTTGATTTGAATGTTTTTTATAGTATTCAACGGCTGTTTCTCGTATCACGTCAGCTCTGCCAACTGCATCATCAGCATCTTTAAGGCGGACAGTTAATAACTCTTCATAGTCATTAATCCATGCATCATAAACCGCTAAAAACAGATCTTCTTTTGTTGCATAATATTCATACAATGTTCCTTTTGCAACAGATGCAGCATTGGCAACTTCTTGCATTTTTGTGGCATGAAAACCCTTTTTTGCGAATGTCTCTGCGGCCGCCTCTATCAGATGACGACGTTTAGTTTCTTTATCTTTTATTATAGGCATGAATTCATTATATAATTCTATGAGCCCACTCCGAAAAGTCGGGTAAAAGTATATTAATTATCAGCTGTTAAATTGCAATATCGCATTTGTTTTCAAACTAACAGAAAAATATGGTAATACTTGTTGATAAATATAGTTGCATATTTCGCTTACTTTTATTATATTTGCCATGTATTGCAACTACTTAGCGTGAGTTTATTATGTTCAGAAAATCAAACTCTCATCCGCAAATGAACATTTTTACTAATGTTCATTCAATGCTTCGAGAAAACGAGTGCAAAATCTATGACAACCCTAAACATTGGCATAATATCTTCCGTGAGCATCTGCTCAATACCATTGATGAAGAACTCTTTGGAGTTCTCTTTGACAATTCAACCGGAGCCCCAAATTATCCGGTTCGTATTATCTTAGGAATGACTCTGCTGAAAGAAGCATATAATTGCAGCGATTCACGGGGCTCTTTGAGCGTTGTCAATTTGACATGCTCCCGTGCGAGCCGCGCTCGGCTTGTTCAATATGAACGATCCATTGCCAAGCCAATCCAC
>JBDHXA010000049.1:0-19858 GCA_039810485.1 Chlorobiota bacterium
CTTAAAAACGAACTTAGTATATGAACATTTAAAACATCAATATTTTGGAGGAGGAATGAGTATTTATGGACAATATTGACAAAAAAAGAATATAACTCTCATGTAGTTTTTGGGAATTGTATTTTGTTTGCTTTAAATGCTTGCTTTGCCGGATGCCTGTATCTTGGCAATAATTCTAGTTGTAGATTTTTCCGGCACAAAAGGCATAACAACGACACTTCCGCCGTAGCTGCGAACAAATTCTGCGCCGACAATAGCTTGAACACCAGATGAAATATTCGAATTGTAGTCACCTCCTTTTACAATAATATTCGGCTTTATCAACGTAATAAGTTCCAACGGCGTATCTTCATTGAAAATTGTTACAATATCAACAGATTTTAGAGAGTCGAGTATAAAAGTTCGATCGTTTTCATTATTTAGCGGGCGCGCCTCTCCTTTTAGCCTTCTTACTGAAGCATCTGAATTAACTCCTACAATTAGTATGTCGCCAAGTTTTTTTGCTTCAGAAAGATATGTTGCATGCCCTACATGAAGAATGTCAAAACAGCCATTAGTGAAAACTATGCGTTTTTGTTGGCTATGAATTTCGGCGCTTAGCGAAGTTATCAATGATCGGCTAATAATCACGCATCCTCCATTATGGTTTCGGCCAAGGCGTCGAGCAATCGAGAAATTTGAATTGTAACAATTCCCGGCTCTTCACACACTAAACCGGAAGCTATATTGGCTAGCCTAGCAGCTTGGCGCATAGTAGCTCCGCCAACATACATTGCTGCAAGCGTAGCAATGGCAGTATCGCCTGCGCCAGAAACATCGGCAATGTGTCGCGCACGTGTAGGCACAGAATCAACCGTCCCGTCTTGTTCAAAGAGCATCATTCCTCTTTCTCCAAGCGTGATCAGTATATTTTTGCATTGCAGTCGTTCAAGAAGTTCAGCGCCAGCACGAATAATATCATCGTCTGTCTTAAGAGCATATCCAAGCGCTTCCTGTGCTTCTTTTCTGTTTGGCTTAAAGCAAGTTACTCCCTTGAAATCAAAAAAATGCTTACTTTTTGGATCAACGAAAACCGGAATGTTTCTATCACTGGCCAATCTGTTTATTCTGCTGATTAACTCCGACGATACAACGCCTTTATCATAGTCCTCGATAATTATTCCAGCCAAATTATCTTGCTTGGCAAGCATCGAAAGAATTTTTTCTGAGGTAGACAGTTGAATGTCATCTCGCACTTCACGGTCTAAGCGCACAATATGCTGATTATTGCCGATAATGCGGGTTTTAACTGTTGTCGGACGAGCATCATCTATAACGATGTATCTGTTCGACATTCCATATTGCTCAGATATTGATCGGATTATTTCGCCGGAAGTATCGGCACCGACGACGCCGCAAAGCAAAGGGATACATCCAAGCGATTGGACATTGAGCGCCACATTGGCTGCGCCGCCAAGATGGAAAGTTTCATTTTCAACATCAATGACAGGCACCGGTGCTTCGGGTGAGATGCGGCTTACGCTTCCCCAGAAATACCTGTCGAGAATAATATCGCCCACAATGGCTATAGGCATTCCTTCACAGCAATGCAGAAATTCAGAAGCGGAAGATTTGTCTATCTTTTCGGACATAATCAATTGAAACACAGCCAGCTAATTAACAAAATTTAGATAATAAGAAATAAATTCTTGAGAGTTTAAGCCGGTTTGTTTATTAATTTGGCAACAAGGTTTTTGGTAAGCACAGATTGCATTGCAACTCGCATAGCGTCGTCATTTCTTAATAATTCATGCAAATCATCTTGTGTCCACATGAGATAGCGAGTCGGCGCCATCGTAACAACTGTGGCCGTAGCCGGTTCTCCCGAGACAAAACTCATCTCGCCTATAAAGTCAAACCGTTTGCAATAAGCCAATATAGTACCATCAATATCAACGCTTGCCAAACCATTCACAATAAACGTCAATCTTGCAACAGGTTTGCCTTGCTCTGTCAATTTTTCATCTTTGGGAGCATCAACCCATACCGCCTGTTTCAGCAATTGCTTGAATTGAACAGAGCTGAAATGTTTGAACAGCGTGTCATGCAATTCTTTTTCTTCAGCATTAAACACTGCGTTTCGGCGCTCGTGAAGCAGAACTGCAACTTGCACGGCATTCACAATAGCAATTCCTGCCTCCCAATATCCTATGCTCCATTCGCGAGCATATACTGCATAAAGCACCGCTGCTATTGCCGAGCATATTGCCACAATGCGAAGATAAAAAATGTCGCGAATAAGATAAGCGGTCAAACTTAATACATAAGAGGCATGTATAAATATATTCGCTATGTCATGTGATTCTTCGAACACGGTCACATATTATAAATTTAGAAAAACAAAAGCTTTCAATGCTTCAAAGCGTTGCAATATATGCCATGCATAAATCTATAGTAGCTTCAATTCCCTTGGCATGAGTTCTTTCTGCGCCATGCGAACCAGCCACGCCAGGACCAATAAGAGCAGTTCTAATATCTTTTCCGCCGCGTTGCGCTGCAGTGCCATCGGAAGAATAATAAGGATAAATATCAATTTTATAGGGAATTTTATTTTTCTCTGCGAGTTTCACAAGCGTTTTGCGAAATTCATAATCGTAAGGGCCGGAGGAATCTTTGGCGCAAATAGAGCATGACATTTCATTGCCTTCGCATTGGTCGCCGAGAACTCCCATGTCTATCACTAACAATTCGTTGAGAGAATCTGAATAGCCGGCAGATCCGCCATGGCCAACTTCCTCATACGTAGAGAAAAAGAGTTCAATCGGTGCTGTTTTTCCTGCTTCAGCAAGTCGTCGGGCAATTTCGAATAGAACGTAGCAGCCGGCTTTATTATCGAGAAAGTGAGATTTAATAAATCCGTTCGGCAATTCGCAATAGCGGGGATCGAAGCATGCAAAATCGCCGTTTCTAATGCCAAGCTCTTTTACGTCGTCCGACGATTGCACTTGCTCATCTAATCGAATATGCATTGCCTCTTGCGTTCTCGGTTTCTTTTCGGCTTCGTTATTAGCGTGAGCGCTGGGATTGTTGAGCATCAGCGTTCCTGTGTATTGCAGTCCGTCGAGCGTATAAATACGCACATACCCGCCTTCAAACGACGGAAGTAGCGGCCCGCCTATTTTCGACACCGACAATGTTCCATTGCTATTAATGCCGGAAACTATTGCGCCTAAAGTATCAGCGTGAGCAGCTATGCCGAGCGTTGGCGTTTTACTTAAACTGCATCGGATTGCGCCTTTATTTGTCATTTCAGGGTTCAATCTGTAGGATTGTAATAGCTGGACTATATAACTTGCAGCTTTGCCGGTGAAACCAGATGGCGAATCAATCTCTATAAGCTCTTGCAATGTTTTATATTTGCTCATTGTTAATTCTTAATGTTGACTTAATGTTAAATTGATGTAAAGTTATTTGTAGTTGTAAATTGGTTTTCGCCTTGAATCTATGGATCGAGAGCCGATAACTGCCGCTGCCGCCAAAATCGAGTGCAGCTCTTGAGGTATTTCCGGCTTCCAATGCTCGGCAATGTAATGGGTAGAATAATCGCCTTTTCTAAATAATGCAGAGTCAAGAACAGATTGACAAAACGGAATTGTTGTTCGCAAACCCGATAAACAATAAGAATTAAGCGCATTGATCGAACGATCTATAGCTTCGTTTCGCGTATTTCCCCAGCATATTAATTTTCCTACCATTGAATCGTAATTAACAGAAACTTCATATCCAACATATAAGGCATCATCACTTCTAACATGCTCGCCAACGGGTGTTTTTACATAATTAACAATGCCCGTTTCCGGCAGAAAATCATTGTAAACATCTTCGGCGCATATTCTGCACTCTATTGCATGACCTTTAGCTTTAATTTGTTCCTGAGTCAAGAGCAGTTTTTCGCCGGCTGCAATGCGAAGCTGCTGCTCAACTAAATCAACTCCGGTAATCATTTCAGTAACAGGATGCTCGACCTGCAAGCGAGTATTTACTTCCATAAAATAGAATTTTCCCGAGGCGTCAAGCAAAAATTCTAATGTTCCCGCATTAGTGTATCCCGCTGTATTAACAAGGCGCGCGGCGGCCTCGCTCATTGCCTGCCTTATTTCCGGCGTTACGGCTGCGGATGGCGATTCTTCGATAACTTTTTGATGGCGGCGCTGGATAGAACATTCTCGTTCTGGAAAGTAGAAAATAGTTCCGTAATTATCAGCAAGAACCTGAATTTCGATGTGGCGCGGGTTGTCGATAAATTTTTCGACAAACATTCTGTCATCGCCAAATGCTGCAAGAGCTTCTCCCGCTGCAGATTTGAAAGCAGATTCAAATTCATCGGCAGATTCCACAAGCCGCATACCCTTGCCGCCGCCTCCGGCCGCCGCTTTTAGCAGAACGGGAAAGCCAATGTCATTTGCAATTATTCGAGCTTGATCAATGTAAACAGCACCAGTTGATCCGGGCGAAATGGGAGTTTTTGCTTCTATTGCCAGCTTGCGTGCCGAAGTTTTATCTCCAAGTGCTCGTATTGCCTGCGGACTTGGTCCAATAAAAGTTAATCCTGCTTTCATTGTCGCTTCGGCAAAATCGAAATTTTCGGAAAGAAATCCATATCCCGGATGAATGGCGTCGGCGCCTGATTTTTGCGCTGCCTCAATGATTTTCTCAATTGATAAATAACTCTCTCGCGGCGTGTAACCTCCGATGGGAACTGCAATATCTGCTTCTTTGCAATGGCGAGAGCCTGCATCCGCCTCCGAATATACTACAACTGTTCGAATGCCCATCGAACGACAAGTACGTATAATTCTTAGCGCAATTTCGCCGCGATTTGCAATTAAAACAGTAGAAAACATATACTTCGGAATTATTTAAACTTTCATACGCCAAAATTTATATTGCAAAAATAGTCATTTTCATCGCTTTATTGATTGTGCTTAGAATATCACCGCAAGAGTTTTTCTGACAGCATGGCACAAGAATCTATTTTTTTCTTTCACAATATTAAATCTATTTTATGATATTTATTCAGTTAAAAACAATGATTGGACAGTAAAAGCAATGATAATTTTTTAACAAAAATCAAGAAAAGAGATAATAGTACGTCTTGGCGTGAGATAGATAAAAAATCCGCTCAAAAGGACTTGCGAATGTGTGGCATTGTGGGCTATATCGGCACGAAACCGGCTGCCGATTTAATTATTAACGGGTTGAAGCGTCTCGAATACAGAGGATATGATTCTGCCGGCATTGCAATTGTGGAAGACGACGGACTTTATACACAAAAATGTTCGGGCAAAGTGGCGAATCTCGAATCACGAATTGATTTTAGCTCATTGCACGCAACTTTGGGAATCGGTCACACTCGCTGGGCTACACACGGAGCGCCAACAGATATAAATGCTCATCCTCATACCGACAATTCAGGTAAAATAGCTATAGTTCATAATGGCATAATTGAAAACTATATAACAATTAAAAACAAACTTGCTGCAAAAGGATACTTTTTTTGTTCGGAAACTGATTCAGAAGTTTTGGCAGTGCTAATCGGCTATTATTATGAGAGGAAACATAATCTCGAAGAGTCAGTTCGTGCTGCATTAGGAGAAATTGAAGGTACATTTGGCTTGGCCGTAGTATCCAGCCATGAGCGAGATGTGATGCTTGTCGCGCGTCGAGGCAGTCCTATTGTAGTCGGTTTGGGCAATGATGAGTTTGTTGTTGCCTCCGATGCTTCGGCTATAATCCAGCATACGCGACAAGTGATGTATCTCGAAGATAATGAAATTGCCATTATTCGCCGGTCTGGCTGCGTTACAAAAACAATTCACAATGTTGCAACCAAAGGCGAAGTGCATGAAATAGAATATGATATAAAAAGCATTGAAAAAGGCGGCTATGACCATTTTATGCTAAAAGAAATTTACGAGCAGCCATTTTCATTTCGCGATGCCATTCGCGGACGACTTATGATAGAAGAAGGCAATGCAAAACTTGGCGGACTTCGCACGGTGGAAGATAAACTAAGAAAAGCCAAACGCTTGATTCTTCTTGGTTGCGGCACTGCATGGCATGCCGGATTAACGGGCGAATATCTGATAGAGCGATTAGCTAAAATTCCTGTTGAAGTTGAATACGCTTCGGAATTTCGTTATCGAAATCCTATCATTACAGCCGATGATGTAGTGATTGCAATATCTCAAAGCGGCGAAACTGCCGATACTTTAGCCGCTCTTCGTGAAGCCAAATTAAAAGGCGCCACCATACTTGGAATAGTCAATGTTGTGGGAAGCACCATAGCCCGTACAACAGATTCGGGCGTCTATATTCACGCCGGGCCGGAAATTGGCGTTGCTTCCACAAAAGCATTTACTTCGCAGCTTGCCGCGCTCTCTTTGCTTGCATTATTTATGGGGCGCATGCATTCGCTTTCGCAATTAGAGGGAAGCATTTTAGCTGGAGCTTTATACTCAATTCCAGAAAAAATTCAATTTATTCTTGAACATTCGGAATCTATACGCACAATAGCGCGAGAATTTGCAAACTCTGAAAATTTCTTTTTCTTAGGACGCGGGGCTAATTTCCCAGTGGCTCTCGAAGGTGCTCTAAAACTTAAAGAAATCAGTTATATCAATGCACAGGGCTATCCTTCCGCCGAGATGAAGCATGGGCCTATTGCCTTGATAGACAGCAAAACGCCTGTGCTGTTTATAGCCCCAAAAGATGAATTGTACGAAAAAACGCTTTCAAATATAGAAGAAGTTCGCGCTCGCGGCGGTCGCATCATCGCCATCGCCTGCGAAGGAGATACTCACATACAAAATTTAGCCGAGCATGTCATCTACATACCTAATACTTTGCCGGTTTTGCAGCCAATTTTAACTGCTATACCATTGCAATTATTGGCGTATTATATCGCAGTAGAGCGAGGAACTAACGTAGATATGCCTCGGAATTTAGCCAAAAGTGTTACGGTGGAATAATGTCAGAAAATCGCTCTCGACGCTCATCAAACAAACAAGCCAAACCAATGATTCGCTCAGTTTCCGATCTTGTAATGGATGGAAGGCGCGTACTTTGCCGCGTAGATTTCAATGTGCCGCTCGACGACAGCGGAAAAATTACAGACGACACGCGCATCGTGGAATCATTGCCAACAATTCAGAAAATTATAGAAAAAGGCGGCATTCCAATTTTAATGTCGCATTTGGGAAGACCAAAAGGCGCGCCCGACGCCAAGTTTTCGCTTGCACCTATTGCAAAGCATTTAGCTAAGCTGTTGAGCAGCAACACAGTGCACTTTGCTAAAGATTGTGTTGGCAAATCCGCCGAAACCGCTGTAAAAAAAGCAGAAAAAGGCGATGTTGTACTGCTGGAAAATCTTCGGTTTCATGCCGAAGAAGAAGCAAATGATCCTGTATTCTCAAAGAAAATTGCAGTTCTTGGCGATATATACATCAATGACGCCTTCGGAACTGCACATCGCGCTCATGCAAGCACTGCTGGCGTTGCGCTTCTTTTTCCTGTGCGGGGCGCTGGATTACTCATGCTGAAAGAATTGAAATACTTGGGCGAAGCAGTGTCGAATCCCGAACGACCTTTCCTTGCTATTCTTGGCGGCGCCAAGGTTTCTGGTAAAATTGACGTAATCGGCAATCTCCTTGATAAATGCGACGCAATTCTCATTGGCGGCGGCATGATGTTTACCTTTATAAAAGCAATGGGCGGCGATATCGGCTCTTCTCTGATAGAAGAAGACCGCGTTGCCTACGCTCGAAAGCTATTAAATGAAGCAAAAGCAAAAAATGTGCGGCTTATACTTCCTCCCGATGCAGTCGCTGCAGAGTCATTCTCTAATGAAGCCAAGCATCGTGTTGTCGAGGCGGAGAGCATTCCTCAAGGAATGATTGGACTTGATATTGGGCCAATGACAGAAACTATTTTTCGTCTGGAAATTATTGCAGCCAAAACTGTTGTTTGGAATGGTCCAATGGGAGTTTTTGAAATGTCGAATTATTCTTCGGGCACTCGCGCCGTTGCCCAAGCAATGTCAGAAGCAACGCGCAATGGCTCGATAACAATTGTTGGCGGAGGCGACTCGGCCGCAGCTATTTCTCAATTTGGTCTGGCGAATAGCGTAAGCCATGTTTCCACTGGCGGAGGCGCATCGCTTGAATTCTTGGAAGGCAAAACATTGCCGGGCGTTGCCGCCTTGCTATATTGACACATATACAAAAACCGCGGCATCAATGGAGATTTTATGAGCATCAGCGACCGTGATTATTCATACCGTCAGCCTCAGCGCAATCGTTTCTCGTTTATTACTCCGGTTATCAAATCTCTATTGATAATCAATATCATAATGTTTCTTTTCAAGGCCTTCTTTATAAGCGCCTTGTCCTATCATGGAATGCCGATTTCCGAGATTTTTGACGCCTATTTTGCTTTGCAGCCGTTGATAGGAGTCGAAAATTCACTTTTTTATCCATGGCAGTTAATCACTTATCAGTTTCTACACGCCGGATTTTCACATATTTTCTTCAATATGCTGGCATTGTGGATGTTCGGCACTGAACTCGAAAATTTATGGGGTTCGCGCCGGTTTCTAATATTTTATTTGTTATGCGGCATAGGAGCCGGTGTTATACAATTGCTTACGCCGCTTCTGCCAGGAATGCCACCAGCACCAACAATAGGCGCATCTGGAGCAATATTTGGCGTACTTTTAGCTTTTGGGCTTACTTTTCCGAACCGTCCAATTATCATGTTTCCGTTCTTCTTCCCTATTCCTGCAAAGATTTTCGTTATCATGTATGCGGCAATAGATCTTATCTCAGGTTTGATTGACACTAATTCAGGCGTGGCGCATTTTGCTCATCTTGGCGGTGCATTTTTCGGATATATGCTCTTGAAACATGGAGACGATCTGCGAATTTTCGAAGGGATAGACAAACTTTTTAGCGTGTTTTCAAGAAACAAAACAAATCCGAAACGCCAAAATTCAAAATTGAACATAGTGCAAGGCGGGCGCAATAACAGAGGAACCGGCTTATATTATGGAGGCCGTGAAATTACAGAAGGCGAAGTGAATTCTATATTAGACAAAATCTCTGCAAAGGGATTTGCCTCGCTAACCGACGAAGAAAAGCGAATACTCTATGAAGTAAGCAAACAAAAAGAGTAAATATCATTCATTCGACGTTTTCAACAATGCATATAGAGACCATCAATACAAATTCATCTTTCAAAGAAATGCCTTATATTGTCAAGCCTTTTCGCCGCCGCATAAGCAGACGAATTATGGTTGGCGATATTCCAATGGGCGGTTTGTCGCCGGTAAGCGTTCAAACAATGACCAAAACAAAAACTCACAACGTTGAAGCTACTGTTGCCCAAATAAAACTATGCGAAGAGGCAGGCGCCGATATTGTGCGCGTAACAGTCAACGACCGCGAAGCAGCCGATGCCATTGGCAAAATTGTTCGTCAAGTTCATGTGCCAATTGTAGCCGATATTCATTTTAATCATGTTTTTGCATTAAAAGCAATCGAGGGCGGCGTTGCAAAGGTTCGCATAAATCCCGGAAATATAGGCAACCGCGAACGTATTCAGGAAGTGCTTACACAAGCAAAAGAGCGCGACATTCCAATAAGAATAGGCGTTAATTCCGGCTCGCTTGAGGCAGATATTCTTCAAAAGCATGGCTATCCTACGGCAGAAGCATTATTCGAAAGCGCGATGCGCCATGCGGAAATTGCGGCTGATTGCGGTTTTGACGATATTGTCATCTCAGTTAAATCAACAGATGTGCGGCTGATGATAGAAGCATATCGCATGATTGCTGAAAAAACTGATTTTCCTCTTCATCTTGGAGTTACCGAAGCCGGCACTATTCGCGTTGGCACTATCAAATCCGCTGTCGGCATTGGCTCTTTATTAGCCGAGGGGATTGGCGATACTATTCGAGTTTCACTGACAGATGTGCCGGAGCGTGAAATTGAAGTTGGAAAAGAAATTCTAAGAACAATCGGCTTGGCACAGCGTAGTGTAGAAATTATTGCTTGTCCTACTTGCGGACGCCTTGAAGTAGATTTATTTACAATTACAAAACAACTTGAAGATCGTTTAAAAGGCATTAAAAAGCCGGTTAAAATTGCTTTATTGGGCTGTGTTGTGAATGGACCTGGCGAGGCAAGCGAAGCAGATATTGGAATTGCAGCCGGCAAAGGCGTTGCAATTCTCTATAGAAAAGGCGAGGCAGTACGCCGCATCAAAGAAGATGAAATTGTCGAGACAATATATGAAGAAGTAATGGCTTTCCAGCCCAAAAATGCTTAATAAGCATTTTATTTTTCAATGAAAACAACAAACGAACTAATTCAAATCTTTCTTTTTAACAGATTAACTTTTAATTGCATTATGCAGATGTGAAGGGAGCGCGTCCAAAGCTCTCTGCGCATTATGCTTCCATGAATACATTGTTTCAGCGTCGGCTCGAGCTGCCCTGCCAAGCGATATCGCAAGCTGATTATCATTCAAAACAAAGGCAATAGCATCAGCAATCGCCTGTGGATTTCGTTGCGGTATAATAATTCCATTCTCACGATTGCGTATAATTTTGCCAATCTGACCAACGCCAGATGCAATTATAGGCTTGCCCATTCCCATATATTCGAACAACTTAGTTGGTGAGCCAAAAAATGCTGTTCCGTCGGTGTTTTCAGTGTGCGGACTAAGCAATATTTCACAAGCTGCAAGGTATTTCGGCACAGCCGTATGTTGAACCGAACCGGTTAATGTTGCATGATGCTCCACTCCGTCACGACGAATAATTTCTTCGACAGTTCTTCGAAGTTTCCCATCGCCTATTAAGACAAAATGAACGTCAGGATTTTTTTTTATTGCTGGTAACACGCTTGACGCAAGCACTTCGACGCCATGCCATTCGCCAAAAGTTCCTACAAAACCGCAAAGGCGCTTTCCTTTCCATTTTTCGCGATATTCCAATGGTATTGTTTTTTGCATTTCATCTTGTGAAATATCAGCGCGAAAAGCATGAATATCGGCTCCATTTGGGTTTACCGTGATTTTCTCTGGCGGCAAATCAAATAATCTTGTCAGATCCTGCTTCAGCACATCTGAAACCACCAAAATTGCATCTGCTTGTGCAAATTGAAATTCCTCGCTTCTTCGCAATAATTTTTCAAAGACAACAAAGCCCCAGTTTTTTTTCCACCACCATTCGCTGTTGTTGGCTTCAAGCAATAACGGCAATCGGTATTTTTTTGCAATTATTGAAGTTGCATAGATGTATTCGCTATGGCGCTGATACAATACATCGGGTTTGAATTCTTCAATTATTTTTGGAAGTTCTCTCTCTAAAATAGTATTATAAGAAATAGATGGAAATTCAGGAAAATTCTGAAATCGAGGCGAATATGGAATATGGAAAAAACGGTAACGCCCCGGTTCGAAACACGGCGCTGACGCCGTTAGAGCTACATTATGGCCAAGTTCCTGCAATCCATCAAGAAAACCGGCTATATGCGAGAATGAACCGCCTGTGCGCAATGACCCAAAAAAATCAGTCCTAATAAAAAGAATGTTCATTGTTCTAAATAAACTCCTTGCTTTCTTAATTCTGCTTTGCCATTAAATATTTATTTCATCCGTTGCACTTCACTGTTGAATTTTCGATACAAATATATTTATGGGATATTTCTAATTAAATAATTCGTATCCAAGTTCGACAAACTAACAACAAGCCAGTTATTAACTCTATAATCAACGATGTAACAACTGAAAATAAAGTGCGAAAAGGAGTAATTTCTTTTGTATTTCCTGTTTCATCAGCAAACAAACCGCGGCGTTTTCCTGCAAGAAGCATAACAACTGAAATGATGCCAAAATAGCGCTGGAGCTCTAATGAATATGCGCCAAATATTATCAGTTTTGATGAATTATTTCGCAGAAGTTTCACCGATTGTCCAAAAGACATTAACTGCTTTTCTGAAAATGGGAAAACAGGTGTATCCATTGGCAGGTTTTGCAGTTCGAGGATAATTTGAGCGTTTCCAGAGAAAAGAAATAGAGAAGTGATTGATTTTGCCGACATTTATGCGATAATTAATTTTTGTTTGAAATATTCGAGTGTTTTTAACAAACCGTCGCGACGATTCACTTTGGGCTGCCATTGCAGCAGCGATTGAGCTCGTGTAATGTCCGGCTGCCGCACTTTTGGATCGTCGGCCGGCAAATCTTTGAACACAATTTTACTTGAAGATCTGGAAATTTCGATAATTTCCTGAGCAAGTTCTAACATTGTTAATTCGTCGGGATTGCCAATATTGATCGGATCACATTCGTCAGACTGAAGCAAACGGCAAATTCCTTCCACAAGGTCATCAACATAACAAACAGATCTGGTTTGACTTCCATCTCCAAAAACTGTTACTTGCTCGTTGCGGAGTGCTTGCGACATAAAAGCTGGTATGGCGCGGCCGTCTTCTATTCTCATTCTCGGACCGAAGGTGTTAAATATTCGGATTATTCTGGTTTCTACATTATGATAGCGATGATATGCCATTGTCATTGCTTCTGCAAAGCGTTTTGCCTCATCGTAAACTCCTCGATAACCAACGGGATTTACATTGCCCCAATAACTTTCCGGCTGCGGATGAATAAGCGGATCGCCATACACTTCCGAAGTGCTTGCAAGTAAAAAACGCGCATTTTTTGCTTTTGCCAAACCAAGTGTTTTGTGCGTTCCCAATGAGCCGACTTTCAATGTTTGAATAGGTAGGCGCAGATAGTCAATTGGAGATGCAGGCGAAGCAAAATGAAGAATATAATCCAACTCTCCAGCTATGTATGTGTAATTCGTAACATCATGATGCACGAATGTAAATCGGTTGTGACCAATTAAATGTGCAATATTATCTGGCGAACCTGTAATAAAATTATCCATGCATATTACTTTGTCGCCTTGAGCAATAAATCTATCACATAGATGCGAGCCGAGAAAACCGGCTCCGCCGGTGATAAGCACTCGAGCCATAATGTAATTATGTAATTATATGTTTAAAAGTATAATAAAATGAGCCCACTCCGAAAAGTCGGATATATTTCAAATCAAAGAAAACATGGTGAAAATGTACAGTTTTTACTCGTTTTATAAGAGAAAAACGGCAAAAAAGCGACTTTTTTAGCTCTTAGAAGAGATGTTTTTTTGAAAAACAGCGAATCTTTCGTCTGCAATTTTTATAAAATACCTTTTCGGAGTGGGCTCATAAAATTCATTTAATCTAATTTTTTCTTTCTCTTGAAAAATCGTATCAATCTAGGCAGTAATATAATAACTGAAACAGCAAAGACTAAAAACGGCCATATACTTACGATAATCACTAAAACTGTTAATACAGCATTCCAGCCCCATGCCAAGCCATTTAATATTCGCGATCCGAAACTATCTTCGGGCATGGCAATGGTTGATGGTTCATACCATACTACGTCAATTGTGGAATATTGAACTTGATTTGACAAATATTTTAATCGTCCTTGCGCAGATTCTATTTCTGAGCGAACCAATCCAATTTTATCTTCAATTTCAAGTATTTCTGCTGTACTTTTTGCTTGCTTCAGCAGTTCACGATACCGATTTTCCACATCTTTTTTTGCAGCCATCCGAGCTGATATATCAATAAAATCGGCAGTTACATCATCGGTCTTAATATTTTTGCTTTCGACTATTGGCGCAGATGATGCAATGCTAGCTACTGCTTCATTAAATTTATCGGCAGGCACACGAAATGACGCTGAAATTTGCTGCGAGTATGTATCGCGGGTAAATTCTTCGTGTGCAGTGTAGCCGCCAGTTTTATCAATCGCGTCATGAATGCTTTTCGTGGTTTTATTCAGATTTTCCACACGCAAATGAAGTTCTGCGGTTGAAATGAGCTTCCTTTGCTGTGCGCCGTTATTTTCAGTTAATAATTGAAATTCATTATCGCCTGTATGACTTTCATTTGCAGAGGATTGTGATTGTGCATAGCTGCTGTTCGATTCAGATGCAGACAACGATTTTTGCTTACCCAATCCAATTGCTGGCATTGCAGATTCATTGCTTGAACCATTGCCGCAACCGACGACAAACAGAAAAAAGGATATTCCTATTAATATAGGAAATGATGTTTTCATAGTAAAACGTTCTATGGTTTGTTAGAAAAATACTTTTTCTCAACGTACTTCATAAAAAAGACAATACCGATATTGCAAACAACCAAACAACTAAAACCAATAAGATAAAGCCAGTTCGATGTTATAAAATAGCTGATAAAGAAAGCTGTTGCCGCAAGAAAATTCGTAATGATTAACGTACGGAATGCTTTTTGCATCTTTAACGATGTAGAATTGTCATTCATTTTGAAATATGTATATGTAGAACATTTGCAAAATTACGGAAATCAACGTCTTTTGACGATTTTAACAGCGCAGACCCTCTCTCTTTTGATTACCAACGTCTCGTCTTAGTCATAAAATTTGACATTATATTTGTTTGTATTCAAGTAAACACGTATTTTTGTACTCTCTTATTCGCCACGTTAGCTCAGCTGGCAGAGCAGCTGATTTGTAATCAGCAGGTCGTTGGTTCAAATCCGACACGTGGCTCAACAAACAAGCTCTTTATAAGTCGATGACTTGCAAAGAGCTTTTTTTATGTGCGGTGTAAATTCCGACAAGCAGTATTTTTGAATTCATTAAAGAAATAATTACTTTTACATACCGATGAAATAAATTGTAATTTTGTTAAAAAATCACACCACTTTTCAACTTTCATTTTTCTTAAAACTTCGTGTAATTTAATTGATGGCTATTCGATTATTGCTTGCTTCACTTTCAGGTCTTTTGCTTGGATTTTCCTTTCCGCCTTTGCATATTGGTGCTGTTGCATTTGTCGGATTCTTGCCACTTCTCTTAGCTCTTGAGGGACTTCAAAAGCACTCGCATAGATTAATAGTATTATACATTGCATTTTTCTGTTTTTGCGGAGCCGGCAATTGGTGGGTGTTAAGCTGGCAGAAAAACACCGATCCATATCTTATATTGTCAGGCGCGGCTCTATGGATAGGGCATCCTTTCTTTTTTACGTTGCCATTTGCTGCATACCGATTTATAGAAATACGAATCGGACGAAAAATTGCGCTATTGCTGCTCCCTTTGTTTTGGACTTCGTTTGAATGGTTTCATTCTCTATCCGACGCCTCTTATCCATGGCTGACGATTGGTTATTCTCAAATTTATAATACGCAAATAGCTCAATCAGCTGATATTGGTGGAGTTTGGCTTATTAGCTTTCTTGTTGTTGTCATTAATGTAATGCTGGCGATTCCTTTGTTTCGCGCACATGATTTGCGGACGAGGGGCAATAATGCTTCTTTTGCAAAGCAATTTATTTTAAGCCAAGAAATTTTCATTGCGGCAGGATTACTGCTTGCGGTCGGATTCTATGGCGCTTGGCGCATGTCATTCATTCAAAAAGAAATAAATGCAGCTCGCACTTTGACTTCCGCAATTGTGCAGCCCAATATTGATCCTTGGAAAAAATGGTCAGGCAGTGTTTATGACCAAATAGTGCTGCATCAACATCTTGCAGATTCTCTTCGAAAATTTAAGCGTTATGATCTTTGCGTTTGGAGCGAAACTTCAATTCCATATTTAGGAATGATGAACAGCACTCCGAATGGATTGAATTTTTTGCAATCTTGGGTGGATTCCACTCATGCGGCACTTTTAGCTGGGTTTTCGGAATTTGCACTTTACTCGCCAGCCAAAGCTCCGGCGACTGCTAGAATGATGCCGAATGACACTTCACTATTTTATGGCGCTTACAATTCTTCGGCATTATTGCCGGTTGGCGCTGCCAGCGGCTTGCAGCGTCCGACTCATAGAAAAATGAAATTAACGCCATTTGCCGAAAGAATACCTTTTGTTGAGTATTTTCCAATTACAAAAGAATGGTTGGAATGGGGCATTGGAATTTCAGACTGGCAAAAGGGCGAAAAACAAGAAACTCTTAATTTTACTGCTCGCGATAAAAAAATAAAATTAGGTAGCATTATTTGTATTGAATCAATATATCCTGATTTTGTTCGAAATTACGCTGCTGAAGGCGCTAATATTTTAGCTGTAATAACTAATGATGCTTGGTATAACTACACATTCGGCCCAGAACAGCATTATCAAATTGCAGCAATGCGAGCAATTGAGACTAGAAGAAGCATTATTCGAGCGGCAAATTCAGGAATTTCTGGTTTTATTTCTCCAATCGGAACATCTCAACTTCGTATAACGCCATATACTCAAAGCGCAGCTGCATCAGAACTTCCATTGCTCGACACTATTACTCTTTATACTCGTTTTGGCGATTGGCTCCCGATGCTGCTGTCAATTATTTCGATTATTTCTTTGATAATATCTGCCTTTCCTCGCGCAAAAAAATTTAATACTCACTGATCAGTTGAACGGGCGGATTCAAATTTAAAAAGTAATATTTCTATTGAATCTGCCAAGGATAAAATGATGGTAATATCATAATTTCGATTATTGGGAATTGTTAAACAATTCATGTAATTACGCTCAAAATAAACGTTGTAATTTTGCCATGTAAAACCCGTCGTTATTGCTTGTATGAGTCAGTAATCGCTGCTCTGCAATTAAGCGAAACTCATCATTATGCCGACTAAGAAAGTTTGCTATTTGCTTTTCGCCTTCAGCAGGGAATATACTACAAACTGAATAAATAAGATGGCCGTTCAAAGCAGTCATGCGACTGTAATGTTCAAGTATTTCTGACTGTTTATCACAAAATTCCTTAATATCTTGAAGTTTAAGTCGCCATTTTGCATCTGGATTTCGACGGAATACTCCCGAGCCCGAACATGGTGCATCAAGAAGCACAACATCCGCTTTTTTTTCTAACCTTTTCACCACTTTAGTTGAATCAATAATTCGTGTTTCAATGATATCAATATGAGCTCTCGATGCTCTCTCGCGCAATTGTTGCAAAGCTGATTTACGAATATCTAAAGCGATAATTTTTCCGCGATTTTGCATAATATCCGCTAAATGGAGCGTCTTTCCACCGGCGCCGGCGCATGCATCAATCACTCGCATACCGGGCTGAACATTGCAAAAGATTCCGACTTCTTGCGAAGCAATATCTTGCATTTCATAAAAGCCTGCGAGAAATGCATATTTTACAAACAAGCTTTTCGATGAATTTACCACAATTCCGCATTGATTATGCTCTGTTAATTGCGGTTCGTATCCTTGATGATGAAGCTCGTTAAAAAGCTGCTTACGACTACATGACCTCAGATTGACACGCAAAGAAATGGGCGGCGACTCAAGCATGGATAAAGCAATTTTTTCCCATGCAGCGCCGAGTTCATTGTAGCCATAAGCGTCAAGCCAATCCGGCACAGACAGGCGAATTGCTCGAACTTTGCTCGCTTCTATTATTGATTCAGAAATTGCAACAACAATATTTTTATCAATCCCATGATTCATGCCTCGCAAGATTCTCCAAGACAATATAATACGATCAAAATTATCTTCTCCAATTTCTTGCAAAAGTCGAGCATTGCGAACCATATCATAGAACACAATGGCGATTGTTCCACGCATGTTATTGTTACTCAGCCGATTCTCTCGGAACAATCGTTCAATTGCTCGATCAGCAAACTGACCTTTAAATAACACTTCGTTCCATAACTGCTCTAAAAATTTCTTAACTTTCGGCAAATATGGAACAACAGTTTCATAATATTGCATAAAATATGAACGATATATTACAGTAGTATTATATTTTACAATATCTTGTAAATAATTAAACAATTTTATCATACAATATCAATACATTAAATATAATCTTGCATTACGACTTATATACAATGAATGATCAAATAATCCAATCTCATAAAAGTGAAGTTTTATTGCTTCGAATTGAATATGACGGGACAAGATATGCTGGCTGGCAATTTCAAAAAAATGCTCGCACAATACAAGAAACGCTGCAAAAATCTGTACACAAAATAACCGGTTTGCATTTGCCAGTTGTTGGCTCAGGGCGCACAGATTCCGGAGTTCATGCTCGAGGACAAATTGCTCATATAATTTTTCGAAATTCAATAAATATTCCTGAACATAAAATCAATATAGCTTTTAACACTCGGCTGCCAAAAGACATACGTGTTACGGGAAGCCAAATTATGCATCATGCAATTCATGCGCGCTATGATGCTTGCGCTCGCGAATATTCATATTTAATATCAAAATCAGACACAGTATTTGATAGGCATTTCCGATGGTTTATGCCGTTTCCTTTTGATATTTCTCTGCTAATTGAATCAGCTCATATATTTCTCGGCAGCCATGATTTTACAACTTTTTCTAAACGTAATGACGATACATTAAACTACGCCTGCAATATTGAATTTTGTCATTGGGAACAAATAAATCCAGAAACAGTACGATTGCATATAAAAGCAGATCGTTTTGTGTATGGAATGGTAAGAGCAGTTGTTGGAGTAATGTTGGAAATTGCACGGAAGAAGCGGACTATCGAAGAAGTAAGAAACTCGCTTGCCGCTTGCGATCGCGCTCTTTGCAGCCAGCTAGCCGCTCCCGAAGGACTAACTCTTGAAAAAATTTATTATCCTGCTAAATTTGGAGTATTACTTTGATTCGGTTCGAAAAACAAAGCCAGCCAAATAGTGCGCTCATTCTCGGCTGTCCATTCCACTCTATGTTTGCAATGCGCCGGAATAAACAGATAATCTCCCGCTCTCAATATGCGCAAGTCTAGTTCCTGTTCTAATTTAATTCCAGCGCAACCAGTTAGAATCATTACCCATTCATGACGCTCCTGATCGTACCATTCTCCCTCGGGAGTTGCCTGACCGGTTGAAATTATTCTTTCGATATAAATACCGCCAAAATCAAAAATCGGTTCTGATATTTCCAGCGTTGTTGCATGAAATGGAATTTTTGAGAAGATATTAGACATGAGCAAGAAAGAATGTTCGTATCAAACAATATATAATCTGCAAATTTACGAACAAGAATAGAAAAATCATGCTAATGCCTACAATATATTCCTTTTACTATTAACGCTTATATTGCTTTCACGATATTCAATAACGGCGTAAATTGTAAAATAAATGATGAATAAAATAAAAAAAGAGCCGAAACGCATTATTTCGACTCTTTTTTAATTTAAATCTAGTCTATTGTTGTTTTTTCTCTTGCCGTTTTTCAAATTTCTGCAATTGATCGGGTGTTAATACTGCTTTTATTTTATCACGAGTTTGATTGCGAAGCTCATGCATTGCATTTTGTCGCGCTTCTTTATCAGAATACGTTTCTCGATTCCGTTTTGCTTCTGCCTTCGTGTTTTCAAGGATTGTTTTAATCTTAGTTGCTTGGTCGTCTGTCAGTTGCAAATGTTTTTTCATTTTGTCAATGCGCTGCTCAATATTCATCTTTTTATCCATCTTTTCAGATTTTTGTCCATAAGTTGCTTGGAACATTCCCAAAGTCATAAACGCAAATAAGGCAATTGCTGCCACTTTCATAATGTTTTTCATAACGCCCTCTGATAGAATTGTTGGTGATGTATTTTAAATACCGGTTTCGAGGGTTTAGAGAACTTTGTCATTAATTCGGTTTAAAAATGAATTCAAATTAAGAGTTGGATCTATGAGCCCACTCCGAAAAGTCGGATAAAAACCATAGATATTCAGCCGTTAAATTTCAATATCACATTTGTTTT
>JBDHXA010000050.1:0-19575 GCA_039810485.1 Chlorobiota bacterium
CAGTTTTACCTCTTGAAAGCTAATATCTACAAGATAGGGGAGCAACTATAAAAATCGTTTAGGACAGGATTGATTTCAAATGTGAAAATGCCAACATATTTTATTGAGAGTTTATTATTGCTTATTTCAGTAATTTGCACTTTATCCCATTCTAAGTAAATTATTTCTTTACGATGTCAAAATATGAAAAGAAAAGCGCTCATTATCTCAGTTATTGCTGTAAGCATTGCGTTAATCAGTTTATTATTAGCTCCTCTTTTGTTAAAAGATAAAATTTTTAGCATTATTAAAGAGACAGCCAACGAGAAAATTAATGCAGTTGTTGATTTTAGCGATGCAGATGTTAGTTTGCTTCGCGATTTTCCAAGAATAAGCGTTGGTGTTTCCAATCTTTCCATTGCAAATATTCCGCCGTCCCACGATACGCTGATGCGCGTATCTTCTGTTCAATTATCGCTTGATTTATGGACTTTAATTACTGAATCCCGCGCGGAAATATTAGCATTCCATCTCGAAAGACCTCATATATTTACACATATTTCTGCTGACAGTTCAAAGAATTGGAATATTTCCAAAGCAGATGATAGCACTGCAAAAGAAAAGCCAAAGCACATTCGATTGCGCGACTTATCAGTAAAAGACGGACAGTTAATATTTTTAGACGAGACCGGCAACAAACGTTTCTCGATGAGCGGCTTATCAATAGACGGCTCTGCGGAATACAAAAATAACATTTGTGCTTTATCGGCTACAGTTTCTTCAGTCATATCTTTTGACAAAGGAAAAATGACTATGCTTGACTCAGTATTTTTTCACGGAAAAACATCTGTTGAAATTGATATTGACAAGCAGCATTACATTTTGAAAAACAATACCTTTACGATGAACGAACTCCCTGTTTCCATTGCCGGAACAATGGATTTGGCCGAAAAATACATAGATTTTGATCTTAATATTCAAGCAGCATCATCCGATTTTGGAAGTTTTCTCTCTATCGTACCCAAAATGCCCTCAAAAAAGGAGGCATTGCGATCTGCAACCGGCAAAGCGGCGCTGACTGCGATCATAAAAGGACGCATGGATGACAATAATTTGCCAGGATTTTCCCTCGGCATTGTGGTAAATGACGGAGCATTTCAAGGCAAAGAATCGCCGGTTGCCATACGTAATGTGCAAATGAATTTAGCGGTAACTAATCCAGACGGCAAACCGGACAATACAGTTGTTGATTTGAAAAATTTAACACTCACAGCGGGTAGCGATCCATTCTCAATGCATGCCACTATTTGGCAGCCAGTTTCAAATCCTTACATTGACGCCGCGATAAAAGGTGCTGTAAATTTGGCGTCGTGGAAAAACAATCTGAACATGCCGAATGTAAGCAATTTGAGCGGAGTAATAATTGCAGATATTGCCATAAAAGCCAGAAAATCGGACTTTTCGTCCGGAAAAATGGGTAGGTTTCCGGGTTCGGGCGCAATTGAATTTCAGAACATTGCAATGCAATCTTCAACGCTTCCTGCTCCATTAAGTTTGCGCTCCATGCTGCTGAGATTTACGCCAAATAGCATTTCTATTTCAAATTTAAGCGGAAGCATTGGAAGAAGTGATTTTCAAGGCGAAGGCGAATTTCTAAATTTGCCGGCTTTTATGTTTGGAGACAAACAACTTTCTGCCAGCTTGCGCGTACATTCTCAAAAATTTGACTGTAATCCCTGGCTTGGGGTAACAACATCGGACAACAAACAGAAGCCATCGAATGTAAAGCCGGCAGAATTTCCCGCAAACATTGATTTTACTTTCAATGCTTCTGCTGGCGAAGTGTATTATGATAATATGGTTCTACGTAATGTATTGGCAAATATGCGGCTGAGGGACAAGATATTATCCATAGAAAATGCTTCTATGAATGCCGTTGGTGGCTCAATTTCTATGAAGGGTGCATATGATACTCGCATCGCAGCCAAACCTCATTCAACGCTGGAATTATCTCTTAAAAAAATAGATTTTGCAGAAGCATATTCAGCTTTTGGAACTGTTCAAGCATTTGCTCCTTTTTTAAGTTTCATGAAGGGTAATTTTGACGCGAATATTCACCTTAATACTATTTTAGGCGAGGATCTAAAGCCCGATTATCCAACATTGTCCAGCATGGGCGGATTGAATATCGAAAGAATAGCTGTTGAAGGGCTTAAACCATTCACTCAAGTTGCTTCTATGCTTAAAATTGACGCATTGACCAATCCGACTTTGACACAAATTGCCTCAAAATTTGTCATTGAAAAAGGAAAGTTTAATATTCCTCGAACATCTTTAAAATACGGAGGTTATGACGGCGCAATACAAGGCGCAAGCGGATTGGACAAAAGCATTGATTACATCCTGACGCTGAATGTTCCAGCCGCTTCATTATCTCAGAAAGCTAATCAGGCATTAAGTTCATTATTAAAAAAGGAAATCTCTGCAATTGGAAATGTAGTGCCCGTCAACATTACTTTCAAAGGCACTATTGACAATCCACAGGTCTCTATTTCACTCGACAATGCAGCCGTTTCACAATTAGGATCGGCAGCCAAAGTGCTTCAAGATGAGGCACAGCACAAAATTAACGAAGAAAAGGCTAAATTAGAACAGCGCGCTAAGGAAGAAGAACAAAAACTACGACAGAGAGCCAGCGAAGAAGAGCAAAAATTAAAACAAAAAATAGCAGAAGAGCAAGAACGTCTCAAAAAGAAAGTCGAAGAAGAAGCAAAGAAAAAAGCGGAAGAATTATTAAAAAAATCACCTTTAAACCCTTTTAGACCAAGATAATCGTTCTATTTGTAAATACTATTTTCAATTATTTATTGGAGTGTTCCATGTCCTATGAAGTTTCTTACAAAACGAATGAAGCAGTCGTTGCTTCGAGCGTTCAAGATTACATGACCAAAGTGTACGGATGGATGGCAGGCGGACTTTTACTAACTGCTACTACGTCGTATTTTGTGATTTCATCGCCAATGTTATTAAGTTTATTGTTCTCAAACAGTATTTTCTTGATACTATTATTTATAGGGCAAATTCTGCTTGTAGGAAGCATATCCGGGTGGGTGCAAAGAATGTCCGTCACAACAGCAGCAACTGTTTTTCTTGCGTATTCAGCTCTGACAGGCATAACATTATCATCAATTTTTCTCGTTTATACCTCAGCATCTATCATCAATACTTTTGTAACTTCGGCAATGGCCTTTGCAGCGTTGTCTCTATTTGGATTAACCACCAAACGGAATCTATCCGGCTTTGGCAGTTTTCTTTTTATCGGACTAATAGGAGTAATGCTTGCTTTCGTTGTAAATATGTTTCTTCAATCGGGCGCTTTAAGCTTTGCGGCAACGATTATCGGCGTGTTAGTATTTGCCGGCTTGACAGCTTACGACAGCAGTCGCATCAAAGAAGAATTTCTTTCGATTGCAGGAACTAACGCAGAATTTTTGTCGAGCAGATTTGCCATTCGAGGTGCGCTTACTTTATATCTTGATTTTATTAATTTGTTTATTATGCTGCTCCGCTTATTAGGCAGCAGACGATAATCGTTTTCGCGGTTGGCATATTTTTTGTGTTAAGTCGCTTTGATTTCTAATAAACTGCAATACGAAACATTATGGCTTATATTTCCCGGGATAATGCCGGAGAAATACTTGCGCTCGAAGAGCAAATCAGCATCTTGCGCCAGTGCAACAAGTTTAACCGGCAGTTTGTAGATATTCTTAACAAATTATCTTGGGAGCTGCGAAATTTGGATATAATCCGTTCCGGTGCTTTAGCTGTAGAAGCGCTGTCTATATCGAATCAATTGCATTATGAAGAAGGAATGGCAAACGCTCTGCTTTCGCGGGGCGTTTGTCGTAGGAACTCGGCCGAATATGAGCTTGCCCTTGAAGATATACTTCAATCGCGTGAAATTTTCAAGCAATTAAATCAACAGAACGGCATTGGACGCTCTACAATGTGGGTGGGGCTGGTTCATCAGCGTTTAGGCAACTATGCAGCAGCTCTCACCTATTTTCTCGACGCTTTGCAAATCTTTGAAAACCTTGAAGACGAATCAAACACTGCAAAATGCCACACTTTTATAGGTCGCGCTTATTTCGATTCAAAAAATTATAGAAATGCGCTTGATTATTTCTATCGCGCTCTGTGTTTTCGTGAAACTACCCTAGATATTAATGCCGAGGCAACAACATATTGGGATTTGGGCAGAACTTATCTCTATCTAGACAACTTCGACAAGGCATTGGAATACTGCGAACGTTCGCTTACTATGCGAATTGAAACGAGAGAAACAAGAGGTCTCTGCGCTTCTTATTATTTACGTGGAGAAATTTATGGGAAATTAGGAAACGCCGCTATTGCAATTAAAAATTTTGGAAAATCCGTTAGATTATCCAGAGAATTATGCGACAAGTGGGCTGAAGCAAATGGAAACTGCGCAATAGGATTCGTCTACAGCGAACTCTGCGCGACTGATTCTTTCAAGCCAATATATTTCACACAAGCGGAGCAATATCTTTTTACAGCTCTTTCAATTGCTGAAGAAATACATGCTCAAGGAATAATTATTGACGCGCATAACTTTCTCGCCAAACATTATCAGCGTTTCGGACAGCTTGACAAAACATTGTTTCATTTACAACAATATCAAGAGAATAGAGAATTGCTAGCAGAGCGTCAGTCAAAACAAGCGCTTCAAAATCTCATCTTTGGATACGAAATTGAAAAAGCTCAAAAAACTTCCGAAATTTATCGGCTGAAAAACATCGAGTTAGCTAATGCCAACCGAGAACTAACGCGACTAAATAAAGAAAAAAATGATTTTCTTACAGTTGTCGCACATGATCTCAAGAATCCTTTGGCAGGCATATCTATCGCAATTTCTTTGATGTATGAGTATCGAAAAAGCATGACCGAAGAGCAGCAAAACGATCAATTTCGAATAATTCTTCGCACTGTTGACTCAATGAAGGACCTTATAGTTAAACTGCTTGACATCAACGCTTTAGAATCCGGCAAAGTAAATATCGCGCATGAACCTATAATTATTGAGGATTTAGTTCGCGATATTATTGAGGAATATCAAAGTCGCACAAAAGCTAAGAATATACACATTATTCACTTTGTTAACGATAATCTGTCAATTATGACCGATAGGCGTTGCCTCAAAGAAATTTTAGACAATCTGTTAAGCAATGCCATTAAATTTTCGTCTCAAGGGCAGCGCATATATATTCGCGCTCAAGCCGTGAATAATAATATTTCTATAAGCATTCGCGATGAAGGCCCCGGCATATCCGATAAAGATTTAACAAAATTATTTACAAAATTTTCACGGCTTGGCTCAAAACCAACCTCTGGAGAAAGCTCTACAGGGCTTGGCTTGTTCATCGTAAAAAAACTAACGGAATTGCTTGGCGGCCATATTCGATGCGACAGCGTTGTTGGCGAAGGCTCGACTTTTACGGTTTCCATCCCTGAAAACCCATCATTAGCCGAAATATTTAATTTTGGAATGGAACCTTTTTAATCGCCTATGTTGATTATATTATAAAAAACATTGCGATTATTCTTTTCTATTTCAGCTAAGTACAACAATTTTTCACTAAAAAAAAGCGCTTCTGATAATTGAAGCGCTTTTTGTCTATATCTCCATTTATTAAAAATCAGGAGCAGAACCGGTAATTTTTTTAACGGCATCTTTAAATTTTGCAATATTTTCGGCCGAATCCGGCTCAAGCGCGGCTCGAGTCGTAGGAATATGAGTAAGTTTAGCTAATTCAACTTTGGCAGTAATGCCGCCTTTATCAGCTACAAACTTATAGTATTTAAGTAGTTTCTCAGCCATGTTACTCTCCTCCTCCCCAAAATTGTCTGTAAACTTTGAGATATGGCTCTGCTTCGCTTCCCCAGATTTCAGGCGGTTGAATTTTCCATTCGCAATGATCATCACCTTTTCCTGCGCAAACCGGCTCAATTGCAATAACCGGCTTACCAAAAAAAGCAGTGCACCATCCGGTTGCATATCCCATTAACGACCAGCAGATAGGTTCGTGTGCAAGATCATTAAACATAAGATGCTGCTCAGCTTCATACGAATTGCTCCATATACCTGTAAAAAAGAATTCGTTTTTTTCTCTGTCGAAGCTAATTGCTGTTGGAGTAGCTTGAACAATGCCCTCCCACGTATGAATTGTAGGTCCAGATGCAAGAAGATCCATTTCAGAGTCAAACTCATAATTTATCTTCATTTGCATAAAATCAGAAAAGCCATTCTGGTAGCCAAATTTTAAAAAGAATTCTCTCGCTTTTTCCACTCCTAATTCTTCTATCATTGTTTGGCGTAATAAGCCAATAGAATTAGAATCGAAAATAACTAATCGGCTATCCTTAAATGAGGTAATCCCCGTTTGCATGTCAAATCTGATTTCAGTGGCCAAACTGAAATCACCAGCTTTCATAGCACCTCCACTTGATTGAAAATAAATTGTGAACTATATTAACACTTCAAACAAAATTACTGCTTTGAACTTAACTTGCCAAACTTCTGCGATATATTCATAAATTATTATTCATATTCTATGTCATTGACTTTTCTAAACATGGTGTACAAAGGTTGAAACATATAGCGTAGCACAACTGTATAATTACGATCACAACTTCGTTTTTTACATTTCACTTCGTTTGGCGGCTTGTGTTTATGCCTTAGTTATTCTTCCAATCATGACTGGGTTTTCATCTGCTACTCTCGTAAGAATTTCTTGAACATTTGCCTCTTTAGCAACAACAATCATCCCTATTCCAAGATTAAATGCTTCGCGCATATCTTCTTGCGACACATTGCCAGCTATTTGTATCAAATTAAACAATGATGGTATTTCCCAAGAATCCCAAAATATCTCCAATGCAGTGCCTTTGGGTAAAATTCGCTTAGTATTGCCAATTATGCCTCCGCCGGTAATATGAGAAAGAGCGGATATTAAATTATCATGCAAGAGCGGCTGAATTAGCGGTAAGTACGAGCGATGAACAGCCAGCAATGCCTCGGCCAAAGTTGAATTGTTAATTTCTAAGTAATAATCTAGCGAATAGCGCGGAAATAATGCTGCACGTGCAAGAGAGTAACCATTAGTATGCAATCCTGATGAGGGCAATCCGATAAGAATATCGCCAATCTCAACATTTTCTGGACGTAAAATTTTAGATTTGTCTACAACTCCCACAATTGTTCCGGCTATGTCATATTCTCCTTCGGCGTACATCGAAGGCATTTCCGCCGTTTCGCCTCCAATAAGCGCACAGTTGTTTTCTCGGCATCCGGCAGCCAGCCCAGCAACCACTTGTTCGGCAACTTTGGGATCTAATGTGCCGGTTGCAAAATAATCAAGGAAAAAGAGCGGTTTGGCACCGCATGCTAAAATATCATTCACGCAGTGATTGACTAAGTCATGCCCCACTGTATCATGCTTGCCAGACATAAACGCCACTTTAAGCTTTGTACCTACTCCATCGGTGCTTGCAACGAGCACAGGATGCTCATATTCTGGAAAGCGTCCGTCAAATAGTCCTCCAAAAAGACCAATATCAGAGACAACTCCGGGTGTATATGTAGAGCGCACAAGCGGCTTTATTCGGCTTACAGTTTCATCGCCAGCTTCAATATTTACGCCGGAAGATTTGTATGTCAGCATAGTATAATTTAGTACAACGATTAGTGTTTTGATTAAGACGTTTTTTGACAAGTCAATAATACATTTATATTGTTCGATTTACAGCATATTCATTCTTACTGTATCCTACTTCTCAGGGCTAAATAATTTGCGTTCATACTCGAGAGTTGTGCGGACTTTTTCTGATTCATCATGTTTTTTCAGGCGTTCATAAGCATTGCCAAGCAAGGATTGCACACTATTGCGAATTTCATCACGTTTACTTGCTTCTTGAATTTGCAGCCATGCACGCTGTTCATAATATGGACGCAATTTATTGATAGTTAACTGCGGTCTTTTTATCGAATCAGTTTGCGCTTGCTTTATTATGCTTGACAAACGATTATATAAATCCGAAGATTTTGATTTTGAAAAGGATGTATCGTGCTTTGAGCGATAATCATTATAACGTTCAATTTTATTTTTTAGCTGCTGATATGTGTCTTCTTTTGAAAAGTCATACACTTTATACTTTGGCAAAGCGCGGGGACGCACTCTCACCGTTATAGCATTTGTATCTTTTGGGAATCCATGCGATTTTAAATCAGAAAATATCTCATCTGCTTTTTCTTTGGACAAATTTGTATTGACTAACAACAAGCCGCCACGCAGCATCAAATCTCCGGAAATTCCGTCAAATTTATTGAAATGCTTTAAGATATTTTGCCGTATAAACTGTCCTTGATTATAGCAGCGTTGAAAGTCGTCGCCGCCAAGCCCCTGGCGCGAGCGCAGAACTTGCAATGCAGATTTGCTGTCCTTATGCCCAAAAAGTTCAATCACACCCATAGCTTGTGAAAACCCTGCTTCTACCCAATAATCAATCTTATCAAGCCCGGCAATGCGCGTTGCTTCTTTTACGTAGCTTTTCAAACCTCGATTCGCATAAACCAAAGTCAATTTGTTCAAACCAGTTGTGTCGTCATACCCTGCATCGGCATACGTATCTCGCGGTATTGAAGTTATTTCAATCTTTCCGCTATCTGGAATTATAGAAAGTATATGATTTGCATCGGCATGTTTGACGTGATTATCGCCCAAGCGCGAGTCAATGCCAATAATTGCGATATTTATGCGCCGAGCATTGCTTTTTATAGTTGGCTGCTCTAAATCTAAGGCATATTTTGCTTCTGCCAAGGCGGTGTCGCGCTTTGCATTAATATGCGCTGCTGTATCGTGTGATTTTTCAATAAGTGAGCTAATTGGCGCGACCGTTTTTTCCGAAGCTAAAGGTACGGCAGAGTATTTGCCATCTATTTTTTTGGGCTCGCTCTCAGGAGTGCACCCTTCAATAAATACAAGCCCAATATTGAGCAGAAAAAAGAATAAAAAGAGAACTTTTTGATTGCGCTGCGATGATGCGCTCATTTTGATAAAGTCGGTTGTGGTAAATATTATTCTCTCGTGAGTTTCTTGTAATGAATGCGATGCGGCTGGTCGGCTGATATTCCAAGCCGAGTGTGTCGGTCAGCTTCGTATTCGCTGTAATTTCCATCGAACCAAATTACATTGCTGTTGCCTTCAAACGCTAAAATATGCGTCGCAACTCTATCTAAAAACCAACGATCGTGTGATATAACTACTGCGCACCCGGCAAAATTTACCAATGCCTCTTCAAGCGCTCTCAGTGTGTTTACGTCCAAATCATTTGTTGGCTCGTCCAAAAGCAATACGTTGGCTCCCTCTTTCAGCATTTTCGCAAGGTGGACGCGATTACGCTCTCCGCCTGATAGCATACTTACTTTTTTCTGCTGATCACTGCCTGTAAAGTTGAATTTAGCGACATACGACCGTGAGTTTACGTCGTGATTGCCAAGCGTAATAGTATCATCGCCGCCGGTAATTTCCTCAAATATTGTCTTTTCAGGATCAATCGGACGGTTCTGGTCAATATAACCGAGTTTAACTGTATCGCCAATGACAAAAGAGCCGGAATCCGCGGTTTCAAGTCCGATTATCATTCGGAAAAGCGTTGTTTTTCCAGTTCCGTTTGCTCCAATTACTCCAATAATTCCTCCGGGCGGCAAATCAAAGTTTACATTCTCGTATAAGAGCTTATCACCAAATGACTTGGAAATGCCTTTTGCCTGTATGACCGTCGTGCCAAGACGCGGACCATGTGGAATAAATATCTCGATTTCTTCATTGCGCCCTTGATCTTGTTCTTCAACCATGCGTTCATAAGCAGAAATTCGGGCTTTACTTTTTGCATGACGCCCTTTTGGATTCATGCGTATCCATTCCAATTCTCGCTGCAAAACCTTTTGCTTGGCAGTTGCTTGTTTTTCCTCTGTTGCAAGACGCTGCTGCTTCTGCTCAAGCCAGCTTGAATAGTTTCCCTCGAAAGGTATGCCATAGCCGCGATCGAGCTCCAAAATCCAGCCGGCTACATTGTCAAGAAAATATCGATCGTGCGTAACTGCTATTACAGTTCCGGGATACTTTGACAAATGCACTTCTAACCAACCAACAGTTTCTGCATCCAAATGGTTAGTTGGCTCATCTAAAAGCAGAACATCCGGCTGCTGAAGAAGCAAACGACATAATGCCACGCGACGTTTTTCGCCGCCGGATAAAACAGAAATCTTTGTTTCTGGCTGCGGACATCGCAAAGCATCCATCGCCATTTCCAGCAGGCTATCCAAATCCCATGCATTGCGATGCTCGATTTGCTCTTGCAACTTTTCTTGCCGAGCTATCAAAGCATCGAAATCTGCATCTGGCTCTGCAAATTGCAATCCTATATCTTCGTATTCTTTCAATAATTTGACAATGTCGGCTACTGCTTCTTCAACGGTTTCGCGAACTGTTTTTGCTGGATCAAGCTCTGGTTCTTGCGGCAGATATCCAAAGGTAATTCCTTTTTGTGAAGTGATTTGCCCAATATAATCGGCGTCCCATCCCGCTATAATTCTCAGCAAAGTTGATTTACCTGCGCCGTTCAAACCCAAAACGCCAATTTTAGCGCCGTAGAAAAATGATAAATATATGTCACGCAACACTTGCTTATTGGGTTTATGGACTTTGCCAACCCCAATCATCGAAAAGATTATTTTGTTATCGGCCATGTAAAAAACTTAAAATGAATACGAGTATAGAATGCAAAAATACGCAGTTTTTTAACGGTCAATTTATTTTCTAGAGAATTTAACTCGCTGCACGAGAGAAAAATATTCCAGAACGCATATCATACACTGCAAAAGCAACGGTTATAATCCATATTGCATATTCGAGCAGCAATATTTCCTTTTGTTCTGAAAATCCATACATCATGTAGCTTACAACCGTCCCATAAGCCATAAAAACTAACCAACGCCAGCGTACAAAGGCAGTCATAAAAAGAAGCGGCACAACGTACCATACATGAACTTTCGGCGAAATAAAAATAAATGCTACTAGTGTTAAAAGAGATGCCGCAAGTGTTTCAGTATAGTTTTTCGGTCGTGCAAACAGCAAGATGACAACTACCGAAAATACGCGGACAATTGACAGCATTGTTGGTGCAATCAGCCACCAATATTGCACATTTGCCAGTTCTAATACTTTCCTTATAAACATGAGCGGCGGACTATTAAAATATGTATTATTATAAAAATTAAGTACCGAAATAAAATTGCCGACATTTGCTGCATCATACAGCAGCGGCAATGAAAAAATTGTTACTGCGATCACAGCACCTGAAATTGCCGAAGCAATCCGAGCCCATGCAATACTCGGTTTTCTGAGTAAAAACACACTACTTAACAAAATAATTGGGTATAGCTTTACAGCCGTCAATATTCCAATAATCACGCCTAAGAAAAACAATGGAATATATTGTATCTTTTTTTTAACAAATTGATCATTAATAACGAAACATAATAATAGAACAAACAATGCCATATAAGGCAGCATAAGGCCGTCGCAATGAGTTTGCCCGACAATCTCTACGGCCGGAAGCGGCATTAAAATATACGCCAGCATGTATTTATTTGATATAAAATCTTTTAAGCGCGTTAGTAGTAATATTAACACCGCAGATAATTCATGCAAAAAAAGAATTGTTTTCCATGAGAAATATGAATATATCCATTCAGTAGAAAATAATGATCCGACACGGCTTGAAAGACCAAATAAATATAAAGTATAAGGCGGATAAATGGCAGGATACTGAGGAAATGCCATACGCGAATAAGCACCATCTCTCAAATATGCAATACTTGCAGAATTAGCCGCTGTTGAATATGGATTTATTCCCTCAGACAATTCTTTGCCATAAAATAAATAGCCAAACACATCATCCGACAGCCATGGAAGCATTGGAAAAACAGCGATCCTTGTAACAAGATAAATTACAATAATTGACATCCAAGACAGTTGAATTTTACAGCGATTTACTGACCGGGTAATTCCATAAGAAACGAGTGTGTGAGCAATAAATACAAATAAAAATAATCTTGTAGAAAATACATCTCTTATTGGTGGGATGCAAGAATACAATGTAAAAAACATAATCTCTATCAAGCAATAAAACAACAGCATGCCCCGATGATTTTCAGCCATATATTTTGGTGTCATATCATATTTTTTCATTATCGAATTGTCTGTTTTTCGGTATTCTTGTATTTTGCGATAACAAAAGTACCAAAACTTCCACATTTCATATCTGAGCACAAAGTTGAGCAGTCCCGTCCTTATCTCCACTTGGCATTTCGGATTACGGTCGAATGAAGCCGGCATTCCTATACTTCGTGCCGGAGGCAGCGCTATTGATGCCACAGAAGCAGTTGCGCAAGCTGCCGAATCTGACCGAACTATTTACAGCGTCGGCCTTGGCGGTCATCTTGATCGCACCGGTCAAATCACTCTTGATGCAAGCATAATGACACACGACGGGCGGTGTGGCGGAGTTGCAGCTCTTGAAAATATCGAACATCCGATTAGCGTTGCTCGCGCCGTGATGGAACAAACGCCTCATATCCTTTTAGCCGGCGAAGGCGCCTATCGTTTTGCTCGTGAAATCGGCCATCCGCATAAGAGTTTAGTGACGGTCGAATCTCAAAAAAGCTATGAACATTGGCTGGAAACATCCTCTGAAGCTCCGCGTCATGCGGATCAAGATAATCACGATACGATTTGCATATTATCTGTTGATTCAAACGGTCAAATGGCTGGCTGCTGCACCACAAGTGGCCTCGCTTGGAAAATGCACGGGCGCGTTGGAGATTCGCCTATAATTGGTGCCGGACTTTATGTAAAAGGCGAAATTGGAGCAGCGGCGGCCACTGGTCACGGAGAATTAGCCATGAGATCGCTTGCCGCCTTTAGAACTGTTCAACTTCTACAGCGCGGAATGTCGCCCGAAGAAGCTTCGCAAGAGTGCCTGCGTCAGATAATTGCTGAAATTCCGGGCGCAGAAAAGCTTCAACTTGCTACGCTTGCCCTTGCTCCAGATGGCAAATTTGGCGGCAGCAGCATTTTGCCCGGATTTCAAATTGCAGCATGGTCGAACAATGAAAATCGCCTGATTGACACCCAATCCTATCCTTTTTCCAATGACAAGTAATTTTCGCTGCTTATTGTGCTCAATAGTTGTTGCATGCCTTTTGAGCGTCAGTTATTCCTATGCTCAGCTCACAGTTCGCAACATATACATAGATCGCCGGCCGGTTTTTGATTCTGTTGGTAATGACAGCTTTTTTGCAAGAAACATTGCAAATACACTTCATACAACAACTTGCGATTTTGTTGTTGACGACGAGCTTCTCTTCGGCGAAGGAGATGATTTACTTGATGACGATGTGGAAGAAACAGAGAGGAATTTGCGCCGCACCGGACTATTTGCCAGTGTCAAAGTATGGGTAGACACTATAAATGATCGAGAAGCCGATATTTACATTACCGCTCAAGATCGCTGGTCAACCTTTTTGGCGCCAGTGTATGATGTCGGCGGCGGAATTTCCACTTTCGGCGGATTATTCAAGGAAACAAATTTCGCAGGAATAGGAAGCGCAATAGCAGCGAGCATAACAGCAAGAAGTGAAAACGATATTGGACTTCAAGGAAATGCGCAGTTATTTCTGCGCAGAATATTTCGTTCAGAACTTAATCTATATGGGGACATTTTTGCGAATCGGTATCGTACTACTCAACAGCTGTCATTAGAGAAACCATTTAGAACTCTTTCCACTTTATGGGGTTATGGGATTGCGGGAACAAATTCTTTTGGCAGTGATTTTTTATACGGCAGCGGCAGTACAGAGTTTACCCCGTTTCATGAACGCCGCGGTCTCATTTGGTCGGGCTTGGGTGCACATCGTAACGACCGACTTTTTTTTACGGGTTTGGTGTCAATCGAGGATGTGCAGCGACTTTCCCCTTCGTTGCGTCGCGCTTTTGATAATTCAGGCAAAATACTTCTTGGATTTTCGTCGCTTGCACAAAAATTTGAGCGTACAATCGAACTTAACGGCTATGAAACTGAAGATGTTCCTATCGGAGCATGGGGAACTGCCGTGTTAGGGCGCATCTTTTCAATTGGCGGCAAAGGTGAAAGCATGTATTATGCAGGAGGACAAGTGGAGCAGTCAGCTCGGATGAACGCGCTTTATTTGTATGGAAACATTGCAGGCGGAAGCGGCTTTTCGCAACGCGGCGCTCAATACACCTATCAAGAATTTACCGGGCTTGCTCACTATCGCTTTTCAGAACATTTCTTAACGGCTGCACGGCTTCGCGAACAAACTTCATGGAATTGGACTGCATTCCGGCAGTTGGTTCTTGACAATGATGCAGGGCTGCGCGGATATGCAGCCAATCAATTAACCGGAGCCAATCGTATTGTTGGGAATTTTGAACTGCGCTGGTATCCAAATGTTCAATTTTGGATTTTCAAACTTTCTTGCGCAACTTTTTATGATGTTGGAACTGTTTGGAATGCGGGCACAACTCTTGGCAGCACTCAGATTCACCATTCCTTAGGCGCCGGACTGCGCATTCACAATTTGAAAGCGTCCGGTCTTGATGCAGTTATTCGCATTGACGCCGCCTACAATGCTGACGAGCGCCGTTTTGGCGGCATAATTCTTTCGGCAGGTCAAATGTTTTCAATTTACGCCACGCCAATTTTCCATATTCCGCAAATTTTTGGTCTTTCCATTGATGATGAATAATGTGTTTGCTTTGCTAAAAAAATCTGTCAAAGTTATTATCATTCAACATGCTATGAATATCTAATCTTTCCTTCTCTACGAAGCTGATTAATTTCTTCAAGAGTAAGCGTTTGATAAGTATGATCCGACTCTGTGAAAATAGTAACCGTATCTTTGAAAATATCAATTTTAATCATGCGCGCCTGCCCTGATTTTATTTCAATAATTGAATCAAGCGGCGGATAATTTTGCAGCGCGACAACATAATTGTCAATTTCGTATAAAAGGCAGCATTTTAATCTGCCGCATAAGCCGCTTAACTTGCCTATGTTTGCCGGAAGCAATTGCGCTTTGGCATGTTCAACTGTAATTTGTCCAAACTCGGTAAGAAAAGCAGAGCAGCATAATTCCAGACCGCATGGTCCTATACCGCCCAAGCGCTTAGCCTCGTCTCGAGCCGGTATTTGACGCAATTCAATGCGTGCTCTATAAGTTCTTGCAATATCTTTCACTAAATCACGAAAATCAATACGCTGCGGCGATGTAAAGAATATCGTCAGTTTTGATCGGTCAAACTGCCATTCCGCGTCAGAAATTTTCATTTCAAGTCCGTATTCCTTCACGCTGTTGCGTGTCTGAAAAATTATTTCCGTCTCTGAGCGACGATTATCTTTGAGCGCTTCAATATCTTCAGATTCTGCAATGCGCACAATAGAGAAATTTGGCAATTCGCCATTATGATGCGACATAAGAACGTGTTCGGCAATTCGACCAACCGCTGAAACACGACCAATATCTATTCCATGATCGGCCTCAACAATTACAATATCGCCAAGTGCGGCCGGCACTTTGTTTCGATTGCAAACAATTGTCTTGCGCCCTCCCTTAAAGACAATTTCAGCCATGATATTATCTTCCGGTTTTTGAAATTCCTGCGGATGTTGCTCATTTGAAGATTTGCCACTGCATCCGTCGCCTGATTTGCATGTGTCTCCACAATTCTCACCTCCGCACGATGTGCATTGCGAAGTGCGATTGAGCAGTGTTTGCGCTACTGATACTAAGGCAGCTGAGGGCAGACCGTCTTTATGCGGCAAAGTAATTTTTGAAAATGATATTAACTGAACGTTTTCCATGTATATTTTCTTATTTAATTCAATAAATAACTGATACCTAAACATCTTAAATAAGATGTGCCCATGCAAAGCAGCATCTTTTTTTCACATCAATAAATTCCGGCACCGCAAAAAAAGCGTAAGCATAACCAAACGCTGATCGGCATTTCTTCGAATGGCATTCACCGCTTTTTCTGCCTCGGTAATTAATTTGACAAATGGGGCATGTGAAAACACAGTTGCAAAACGCTCAATACTCTGTTGTTGATCAATATTAAAAATAACGGTTTTATTTCCTCCTATTGACAACACATACGCATCGCGAAGCCACAGCATAAGCAATATAAGCATGATTTCTGTGCGATTTTTGTCTTTTTCTCCTGCAATCTTTTCCACATGCTGCAATAGTGCTATGCGATATTCATTGCGTTTAAGTGCAGCGCGAAGAGCATCAACTATATCCAACCGGTAACGCTGCATATCTTCGCTTAAAAACTCACAAGCACGCGAATAGCTGCCTTGAGCAAACGATGCTATCAATCGCGCATTTTCCGAATCAACACCTTTTCTCAGCATAATGGCCGGAATAATGTCATCATCTGAAAGTGCCGGAAAAAACAGCTGCTGACACCGAGACAAAATAGTTTGTGGCAATTGTTCGCGACGCGAAGTAGTTAGAATAAACACAATATTTTCATGCGGTTCCTCAAGCGTTTTAAGAAAAGCATTAGCCGCTTCATCGGTCATTTGATCGGCTTCTACTATAATTACAAAGCGCATTCCTTCTTGAGAGGCGCTCAAAACTACGCTTTTTTTTATATCGCGAATAGATGCAATGCGTATTTGAGTAGCATTGGCAATAGAAAAATCATGGTAAGGATTTTCAGATTTGAGTTCCAATTGTTCTCGAATTGTAATTATTTGGTCGTCCGACAATCGAGCGAGCGGCGCATCATCACGCTCGACGCCTGAAGTTTTTCCGGCAGGTAAAGCAAATACAAAGCGAATATTAGGATGTTCCAGCTTATTTGCCTGACGGCAAGATTTGCATTCGTTGCATGCTTCGAGCATGTCATTTGCCCGTCTTGGCTCGCTACAGTTCATCAATTTTGCGAGTTCTAAAGCGATTGCATCTTTCCCTGTGCCGGAAATTCCCCAAAAACAATAGGCATGCGCTATGCGATTTTCCAATACTGCATGCTGCAGAACAGATTTGACACGCGTTTGACCGATGATATCAGACCAAGCCATAAATTTTAATATGTCTTTTTCTCAGCTGGCAATAAAATGAAATGTAAAATGCTTCCATACTTGAGGAAAAGCTAAAATTAGCAATTAATTCAAAATCAAAAGCACACAATCAATCTGCGGATATATTCTCAAATTACAGATATATTCACAGACAATGATAATAAACTCGGTATTTTTGTAAACGGCAGGTTAAGCTAAGGGCGGCATTAATGAACGGCAACAAAATTCTTTATGCTCTTTGCACTCTCAAAAACACGCAGAACGCCTGCAATAGCTCGTGTCGTATGTCTATTGCTGGAAATTATGACACTAATGTTGCCGGCAGATTTTTCGAAACAGACAAATATGGAAGATATCTTTCAATGTAAAATGATGGCAAATCTGTCTGAAATCAAATTTTTACATCGAGCCGCTTGCCTGAATTTAATTGTTGCTGAGCAATCTGCGACGCATTTTGCTGACCTTGTACATTTTGCTGAAGCATTTGCACTAAAAGAGCTTGCGGCGAGTTTCCGTCTATTGTTTGCTTCAATACTTTCACTTGAATCGAAGGTTGTGCTTCAGTATTGCGAGCAGCTGCTTCGAGCAGGTTCGACTGTAGTGAATTGACGTTCATTGTTTTTCTCCCGATTCTATGTGCAAACTTTACAACAAAGTTAACTGCTCTTGTCTACAAATCAAAGGAATATTATTTAAATGGCAGATAATAAACAAAAAAAAATTGTGATTCTTGGCCCCGCTCCTCCCTATCGCGGCGGCAATGCAATGTTTATCGCGTATTTATTCAATGCGCTTAAAGAGCATTACAATGTTGTATTGTTAAATTATTCACTCTTATATCCATCCTTTCTTTTTCCCGGAGTTACGCAATACGACGAGAGCAAAAAATCGGTGAAAGAAGTGCAAAGCGACCGAGTAATTAACTCTATTAACCCGTTCAACTGGCTGAAGGTTGCAAAAAGAATAAAGCAAGAAAAAGCCGATCTCGTAGTGTTCGACTGGTGGAATCCATTCTTTGGACCGTGTCATCGCGTTATTTCATCGTTAATTCGGCGAATCTATTATGGGAAAATTCTTTTTCTAACAGAAAATTTTATTTCGCATGAAGCGCGACGCATTGATCGCCTGCTTACTCATTTCGGTCTGCGCAATGCCTCGTGTTTTTTGGCGCTTTCGGCTGCAGTAGAGCACGATTTATCCGAATTGGCTGCGGGGCGCAAAATTTATCGCAGCGAACTGCCAATGTTCGACTACTCGATTGCAGGCAGCGGCTTCAATCGCGAGCAAGAGCGCAAGCGATTAGGAATTGCTCCGGATGATAATGTAATTTTATTTTTCGGCTATGTGCGAAAGTATAAGGGCTTAGACATTCTTCTTGAAGCAATGCCGGAAATTATCAAGAATATGCCGCGACTAAAATTATTGGTGGCCGGCGAATTTTACGACGACCAAGCTGCCTATGAATCCATTGTCAACTCCAATGGAACGGCTGACAATGTGCAATTTTGGAACAAGTTTATTCCCAATGAAGATGTAGGCCGCTTTTTTGCTGCGGCAGATGTGGTTGTGCAGCCCTATCGCAGCGCTACACAGAGCGGCATTTTGAACACATCATACAGTTTTGGAGTTCCCGCCATAGTTACACGTGTTGGAGGATTGGAGCAATATGTCGACGACGGCCTTACCGGCATTGTCGTTGAGCCGGAGTCGCCAGCGGAAATTGCAGCAGGCGTAAAGAGATTTTTTTCCTTAAAACCGCAAATAGATTTTGCTGCAAATATTAAAGCTCGCGTCAATAAAAGTGCGTTCAACGACATTGCCTCAGTTTTTGAGAAAATTCTCGATTATTGCAACAAATAAAATACGGTCGTAATACTTCATAACTTCATGAATTACAAGCCAAAAATGATTTATTGAACTCATTGTGAAATGATTTTTTAATAATTGCTATCAACTGTTTTATTTTTTAATTAAATACACTTTTTAGGTGTTTCTCACATGAAAACGGGTGAAAAACATTTTAACTTTTCACCCGTTTTTTTTGCTCGAAATATTCTCATGCTTAATGGAGCATGATCAATAATTCAAAATATTTCTTTTTGCCATAATTGTTGTGCATAACAAAAAACTCCGTTTTAATCTGCTTTGCAAACAGCTGACAGAATAATCTGTAAAGTTTTATCCGCCAACGGTTATCTAACTTTCACAAACTTCTCTCTGTAAGTTTTTGACGGCGTTTGCAGATCTATAAAATATAATCCCGCATCAATCCTGTCCTAAACGATTTTTATAGTTGCTCCCCTATCTTGTAGATATTAGCTTTCAAGAGGTAAAACTGCT
>JBDHXA010000051.1:0-19215 GCA_039810485.1 Chlorobiota bacterium
TTGAAAACAAATGTGATATTGAAATTTAACGGCTGAATATCTATGGTTTTTAT
This sequence comes from Chlorobiota bacterium, assembly GCA_039810485.1. Classification (GTDB taxonomy): domain Bacteria; phylum Bacteroidota; class Ignavibacteria; order Kapaibacteriales; family UBA961; genus JADZAA01. Next base: position 54 of record JBDHXA010000051.1, read on the forward strand.
CCGACTTTTCGGAGTGGGCTCATTAATAACTCTTTTAAATTGTTCTTCTCCGTACACATGGCGTAACATGTCAATAACGGCAGAACCTTTTGGATAGATACGAGTTCCGCCGGCATCAGGATGAACTATCGGCAGCCGATCTTTTTCGCTTGCAGCAAGAGCTGCGTTTTGCTCGCCTCGCCTCATCCATTGATACATATCCTCGCCAAAATATTTGCGATTAAAGAGTTTGGGATAAAACGTGGCATAACTTTCGTGAAGCCAGATGTTTTTATCGTCTCGTTGAGTGATCATGTCGCCGAACCAATCATGAGTCGTTTCGTGACAGTTTACATTTATATAATTTCTGTCAATATAATCGCGTTCGTCAACTGCAAAGAAATCTCCAAAAACAGTTGCTGTTGTGTTTTCCATTGCGCCAAAAATGTAATCTTGCACAAACACTTGCGAATACTTTTCCCATGGCCAAGGCATGCCAATTTCTTGCTCAAGAAAATCAACAATTTCCTCGGAGTATTTATAGGTTGGCTTTACACGATTTGGGTAGTCGGGATAATACCATAATTCAAGAGGAACACCGCTGGCAGTTTTGCGGTTGTCAATGGCAAATTCTCCTATGGCAAGCATGAGCAAATATCCAGAATGTGGTTTTGTCATTGAATAATGCCATGTTTTAGTGCCGTCATTATTATTTTTTTCTGAAATTTTGGTTCCGTTAGATAAAACATTATACTTTTCATCGAAATTTACAATCGTTTCGGTAATATATTTGTCATTTTGCGCGTCATACATAGGAATCCATTCGCGATTGTCATAAGCTTGCCCTTGCGTCCATATTTGCTTGCGAATATCAAAGAAACCTTTGATTTTCGGCTGTTTTGTATTTTTATTCCATCCAATAAAATAAATTCCTTTGCGCGGTGTGGCTTCGTAGTTAATTGTAATGCTGCCTCGTTTTCCTAATGATGTTTTGTCTTTAATATAGATCGTAAGTGTTGAATCTCTCGATGTGTAGCGAATTGGATTGCCATCGAGCAGTACATCGCTAATTTTAAGTTTTATGGCGTCAAGCACAACTGAATCTGCCAAGCGAAGTGAACGAAACACATGTGTTACGCTTCCAAACACTTTGCCGTTTGGCGCATCAAATTTTACATTCAGTGTCATGCGCTCAATATCCAAAGGATGCTCTCGCGGATCAGAATTTGGTTTCTTATAATATGTTTCAGTATTATAATACGGCGTTTGCGCAAATAAAAAATTGGCCGATGATGCAATGCAACAAATCGAAAATAGTAGTATTGAAATACGCATAAACGATGTAATTTATAGTTTTACAAAGCCAAAATAATTTATTGCAAAAATACGTACTATGCTTGAAAAATGTAGAAATTAATGATATTACTGCTCATCATAGAGAAGCAAACTGCTTTGATTAACGAACTTTTTATTTGTTGTGATAAAATCATAATTATAAAAACAATAATTTCGCAATACCTGATTATTTTACATATTCAAGCTCTATTAACATTGGCGGTCCTTTGACACCTGCTTGATTTACAGCTTTGACTACAATAGAGTTCTTTCCATGAGTGATAGCCCATCGAAAATCCTTGTGCAGTTGTTTTGTTGTTATCCCATTTGCTTTTATTTCAAAATAATTAAATGAAGGCATCGTTGTATTTAATACTAAATCTATAAAAGGAGTATCAATAGATACAGCTGCAATATCCGCATGAACCAAGTTCATCGTTGGATATACTTTGAGTGAATTTGAAGTTGTCACTAATGCGCGAGGAATACCTTGATATAAAAGCTCCGGAGTTTGATTGTCGCGCAAGTAGCATAACGGAGCAAAACTCTGCATTAATTCGGGACGTTCGGCAAACTGATTTTCAAAACGATAAAATAAGTAGTAAAAATATTTTAGCCATTCAGACGGAAATATTGTTTCCTTTCTTAACCATGTGGAAGGAAAAACATACATTTCGAGTGAATCGAGGTGATTGTCTAAAATTAATTCACGAATTTCATCCGCATTTAACAACGTGTTTCCGTGCTTCCATGCAGCATTGTTTTGCGGATCGAGAAAAACCCATTTCATCAGTTCATTATTCCACACCTCGACTGCCACATGCGCTTTGGCAATTCCGTATGATACGCCTTTGCTGTGGAGTTCAACTACTCGTGCTGGATAACCCATTGCTTGTAATGCTTGGGTTAATACGGCAGCGTATTCAGCGCACCGATACGATGCGCCTACAGCTACTGAATCGAGAATAACATCTGCGTCTTGATTTGAAGCAATATTTAGAGGATTATGCTTCCATCGGTTATGCGTCCAATTTAAAATACGAATTTGCACATCTAATTCAGTATCGTCTGGCTTCCTCAAAGTATCAAGATGATATTTTTCTCGCAGTTTTATCATTTTACCGTTAGACCATGAATCAAACGAGTATAAATAGGAAAAACCCAATCCTTTGTTATTCCATAATGTTATGTCATAGAGCTTAAGAGCTGAAGCATTGCGTTCTGCTCGCATTAGAATACTGTCGAATCGTGAAAGACGATGCAAAGAAATTAAGTCAGTGTTTCTCAATAATTCATCAGATTCAGCAAATCCGCCTCCAACTGCTGCTTCTAAGGCCGATAACGCCTGTTCTTTTTTGCCTGACAAGCAATAATTCACTCCTAAATGATAATTAACAAATGATGCTAGCAATGGAGATATTGCAGGGCGAACAGCTAATATCTGATTAAGATAAATAACAGCTGAATCATAATTTTTTCGAGTATAATTTGCAAAGGCGTGAGGAAGCAGCTCCTGCGCTGTTTGCATTGATGGTATTGTAAGGTTAAACTGAGCAGTGGCAGATAAATTGGAATCAATTATTAAAAATATAAGGCTCAGAAAAAATACTAAAGAAGCATGAACGTATAAATAAGAGCAGCGTCTTGAAATCAACGTTTTCATATAATAATTTTATGTGATGTTTTAACTTCTTTATTTTCAGTCTAAATCTTGAATTCCAACTTAAAACTGAGACAGAAGCAAGTGGTGAATTGTAAATGATAGATAAAGATATGCTATAAATAAATTAATTTACAAGCAAGTCATGCAATGATTGATATTAGTGGCAAAATGTCTTTGCCAATAGCAGAGTGCTATAAACTTCTCATTTTTCAAAGTATTTTTGTGGATAATGACTGTTAAATCAGCTTCATATTTTTAAATAGCGAAAAAGCAATGATGAAAATTTTATACTCAGCTATTATTTTGTTTGCAATATTCTACGGAAAATGTCTGGCAATTACAGAGTTTCCTGATAATGTTGTTGACGATAATTCAACCATTTACCAACTGCGTCTGTTAAATGGCGATATTTTCACTGGTACAGTTGTGGAATTTGTAAGCGATTCTATCGAAGGTGAAGGAATACGCTTCCGAACAACGCTTGGTAAAGCAGTAATCTACTCTTCACAAATAGCTGAAATAACAACTATTGAAGAAGCTTATCGCCAAAGCAATCGATTGTTTATTATGCCATCAGCCGATCCGATTGGTAAAAATCACTTTATTGGACTTTTTGAGTTGCTTTTTGTTTATGCCGGTGCCGGTTATGGCCCGATTTCGATTACAGCCGGACGAAGCATTATACCCGGGATGACAAGCAGCGAACAGCTCACATTGTTAAACGGAAAATATACTTTTGCAAGAATTCCTAACGAAACGATGCCCGGCGGTGTTTCAATTGCCGCGGGAGTTAATATGGCCTGGGCAAATGATGCTAATCAGTTGATTCATCCATACTTTGTTTCGACATTTACATTAACACGCACAAGAGTTACAGCTTCAATTTTCGGTAAATTTGGCTCTGCCGGCGATGCTTTTACTGTGTCTGCATTGCGATATGGCGATATTCCGGTCATATATCCAAATGGAAGTTTTGGTTTGGCACTTGGCATAGACACACGCTTTTCGGAGAGGCATGGGCTTCATTTTATTGGAGAGTTCTGGAATGCAGATTTGACAAGTCCACGCAAATCTGTTGCAATGCTAGGCTTGAGAATTTGCAATACTGCCGTAAGCGCGGATTTCGGTCTTTCATTCTTTACTGCTCCTGCAATAGCGCCGTATTTTGGGTTTGTATGGACGCCGTTTTGATAAAATTTAATTTTAACATGTATAACAACTGTTTTGAAAGAAGATTTTATGTCTGTTAAATTATATGGGGCAGCGCCAAATTTTACCGCTCAAGCTAATGGCGGACGCACTATTTCACTTGCTGATTTTCGCGGAAGCAACATAGTTTTATATTTCTATCCTAAGGATAACACTCCGGGATGCACAGCTGAAGCATGCGATTTCCGTGATAATATGGCTCGTATTATTTCTAAAGGCGCTATTGTTATTGGTATTAGCCCTGACAGCATAGATTCTCACGAAAAATTTCTACAAAAATATGATCTAAATTTTACAATAGTCAGCGATGTTGATGCTAAAATTTGCCAGTTATATGGCGTTTGGATGGAAAAATCAATGTATGGGAGAAAATATATGGGCGTCGCAAGAACAACTTTTCTCATTGATGAACAAGGAATAATTCAGCATATATGGGAAAATGTAAAAGTAAAAGGACATATTGAAGAAGTAATCTCGACATTACAATCAAAAATATAATGTATATTTAAAGAGCTAATTTCTCGTTTTACAACGTCAACTTTTTGTTATAATATGATGTCTAACTCTCGAAATAATGGTAAATTCAGTGAGATCTATTATAAATTTAAAGACCGCTTCCCTTGTTGTCTTAATTCTGACAGCAATGATGAGAAAGTATTGATTAAATGGGCGCAATTAGGCAATTCATACGCATTCGAACGGCTTATTTTGCCTTATCAGCGTCGTGTCTATTTAATTTGTTTTGATTTGTCCGGTTCGCATGACGACGCGCAAGACATTGCGCAAGAAACATTTATTAAAGCTTACAAATATTTGAATAAATATAACGGCAATTCTGCATTTTACACATGGCTTTATCGTATTGCAGTTAATACTTGGCTCGATCACAAAAGGCAAAATTCACGACAAGAATATATATCTAATTACGAGCTTGATGAACTTTACAATTCTTCGGAAAATTTTCCTGATATTATTACTGATTCATCAATTAAAAGTCAGTACATTAAAAAAGCAGTCGAAACACTTTCTACTCAACAAAAGACAGTTTTTATACTGCGATTTTATCATGAGCTCACTTTATCAGAAATTGCTCAATCGCTTAATGTTACCGAAGGAACAGTTAAAACTGTTTTGTTTCGTTCATTGCAAAAGCTGCGGATTATTTTACGATCAATAAAAGATTAAACACAGCATTTACGATATAATTTATTTGGAATATAAATTATGAACTATTCTAATTGTTCAGTTTGTCGCGAGGCCATTGCTTCTATTGTCAGCGGTGATTTCACCAAAGAAGATAGAATAATTGTTGATATTCATACTAAACGATGCGCTGATTGTGCTGAAGATTTCCGGCAATTATTGGAAATGTCGTTGAATATGCCAAAATACAAGGAAGAAGATTTTACAAATTATGCCGATACCTCTGCGCGTCTCTCGATAAATTCAATTCATTATATTTCACAAGATTACAAAATATCAAACTCAAAAGACGCATTATCGTTTTTACGCACTGCCGCTATAATTCTCATTAGTTTTGGAATAGGCATAGTAACGGTTCTATATTTTCCTGATATTAAAGGTACGAATAATAAAAATCAGAATATGTCATTAAATGAAGCATCGAACGCTGTATACAATGATTTCTTAGAGCGATCGCATCTTCTATTGATTGGTTCGGCTCTTTACAAACCAGAATGTTCCGAACAGAATCACGATATTGAATCGCATCAGCGACGCATTTCAATTGAACTTTTGATTGAATCTCAAAATATTCGACAATTTTATAATATGCAATTGCGGCCTCAAGATGTAAAATTATTAGAATATATTGAAGCTGCACTTGTGCATATTGCCGGTAAAGAAACTAGATACGGAAATAATTCAGTTCGTGAAGAATCTGCTGTAGCAGTGTGTGAGTTATCTAAACGTCTTGGCATTTAAACTATTATAAAAAGTATTCTTATGATTAAAATTATATTTTCTGTTTTTATTATTTTGTGTTTTATTACCTTGTTATGTTCAGCTCCTTCAACTGCGCAGCCCTCGCTTAAGTTAGTGAATGGCATGGAATATAATTGGGGGAGAGTAACTCAGCTAAATCCGAAGCTTACTGCGCAAATAGAGATAAAAAACGAAGGAACGGAGGAGCTGAAAATTGACAAGCCAGTTACTTCATGCGGATGCACTGCCGCTGCTCCAGATAAAAACACACTACAACCAGGCGAAACGACAATGATGACCGTAACATTGGATATAACAGGCAAATCAGGTGAAATTGTAAAAACAGTTGCTTTGCCAAGCAATGACGCCCAAAATCCGCAAACGACGCTCACTATAAAAGCAAATGTATATGCTCCGCTTGAAGTCGAGCCAAAAATGTTTGTGCTAAATCAGTTGCAAAGAGGAAAAAAATCTTCGATTAAAATATCAGTTAAAAACATATCGGATCATCTCGTAACAATATCTGCCGGAGAGTCGCATAAAATGAATTTAGTACTTAAAAAGCCAATAAAATTAAATCCAGGAAAATCAGTAGAAATTGAGGCGTATATCATTCCAATTGAGAAAGAAACAACAACAGTTAATATTTCGCTTCTAACCGATGATAAGGAAATGCCTGCAATAACAATAAGCGGATATTGCAACGTGGCAAAATAATCATTTAATCACAATAAAAAAGCCGGTGACAACCGGCTTTTTTATTGCTGTATGTTATAGGACGCTTATTTCCATATTTCGAGGATTTTATACTCAATAATGCCAGCCGGCACTTTTGTGGTAACAATATCGCCGACAACTTTGCCAAGAAGCGCTTTGCCAAGCGGCGAGTTAACAGCGAGCTTTGCCGACATAAAATCGGCTTCTTCTTCGCTGACAAGAATATAAGTTATCTCCTTGTTATTTTTTTTATTGAGAAGTTTCACATTAGAGAGAATATATACTTTTCCATCTGGAAATTCCCTAGGATCGATCACTTGAACTCGCTTGAGAGTGTTCTCGATCTTTGATATTTTCATTTCCAATAATTCTTGTTCATGCTTGACGGCATCATAGTCTGCATTTTCAGATAAATCGCCGTGAGAACGGGCATATGCAATTTTCTCTGCAATTTCAGTGCGTCCTTTTGTTTTTAGCTGACGCAATTCTTCTTCAAGTTTGTTCAGCCCCTCTTTTGTCAAATAGACGGGAGTCGACATGTCGTTTCTCCGTAAGTACAAGATAATAAAAAAACAAAGCCATTAGTATCTAACGGCTTTGCCATATAATTTTCGTTGTTTTTGACGGTCTTTCGTCAAATGATGTGCAAATTTATGTGTTTAGCGTCAAATATCCAAATGAAAACAACAATACTTAAGTAAATAAGAATTTACAAATGGCTTAACAAATGCCCCATTTTTGACTTTTTCGTCTGCAAATATGATAAATTGATGTCATTTGGAGCAATTTCAATTGGGACTCGCTCGGTAATATTCAATCCGTAGCTTTCTAGGCCAATGCGTTTTTGCGGGTTATTAGTCATCAGCTTCATATTTTTAACGCCAAGAGCAACTAAAATTTGAGCGCCTATTCCATAATCGCGTGGGTCAGGCTTAAAGCCAAGCGCTTCATTGGCTTGCACAGTGTCAAGACCGCTTTCCTGAAGTTTGTAAGCGCGGATTTTATTTGCAAGACCAATACCGCGTCCTTCTTGCCGCATATAAAGAAGAACGCCTTTTCCAGCTTTGGCAATTGAGTGCATTGCCGCTTCAAGCTGATTTCCGCAATCGCATCGCAAGGAATGAAATATATCGCCTGTAAGACATTCTGAATGAACCCGCACTAAAACCGGTTCATCATGTTCCCAAACGCCTTTTACTAAAGCCACATGCTCGCTACCATCAAGAATATTGCGAAATACCTTTATGGTAAACTTGCCCATATCTGTTGGCAATTCGGCTTCTGCAATGCATTCCACTAATCTGTCGGATGCCAAACGATATGCAATTAAATGCTTTACGGTGATTATTGGAAAATTGTGCTCACGTGCAAACTGCATAAGATCGGGAGTTCGCGCCATTGTGCCATTATCATTTAATATTTCGCAGAGAACGCCGACCGGCTCTAATCCTGCAAGCTTCATCAAATCTAACGCCGCTTCGGTATGTCCTGCCCTGCGCAATACGCCGCCATCAGCAGCAATCAGCGGGAAAATATGACCGGGTCGGCCAAAATCATCCGCCGATGCTGACGGAGAAGCCAATGCTCTAATAGTTGCACTTCTGTCATGAGCGGAAATTCCGGTTGTCGTTCCGTGCACATAGTCAATTGAAACCGTGAACTTTGTGCCATGCAATGCAGTATTATTCTGCACCATATCGCTCAACTCCAGTTGAGCTGCGCGTTGAGCAGTCAATGGAGTGCAGATAAGTCCTCTTGCAAATCGAGCAAGAAAATTTACTTGATCTTCTGTGCAAAGCTGCGCAGAACAAATTAAATCGCCTTCGTTTTCTCGCTCTTCATCATCAAGCACAACTACAAATTCACCGTTTGTAATGGCCGCAACGGCATTTTCTATCGTATCAAATTCTGTCATATAAATAATTTGGCCGCCGGTTTATGAGCGCATTATTTTACTACTGAAGTAATTGCCACTTTCTCAAAGCGAACGCGAGTATTGTCTGCAATTTGAACAACTACAATGTTATCTTGTATTTCTGAAATTGTGCCGTGGATCCCGGCTGATGTGAGCACTTTGTCGCCTTTTTTCATTTCTTCAAGCATTTTCTTGGTTTCTTTTTGACGTTTTTGCTGTGGGCGTATCATCAAAAAATAAAAAACTCCAATAATGAGCACAAAAGGCATTACATTCATTAAAAGTGAAGTAGTAGGATCGGTGGCTGGCTGTGCGCCGGGAGTTTGTGCAAAAGCAGTTTCAAAAAGCATAAAATTTTTTAGTTGTAAAAGATTAGTTGTAAGAGATTAGTTCTTTTATATTATATTATTTTACTTTTAAATTATATTCTTAATTCTTAATTACTTGCATTTTTCCTGAACGTTCTTTTGTCATGCGATGGAAATTATCAAGAAAATTATGTGACCATTGACGGAATTCGCATGAAAGTATTTTTTCTCTTGCTGTACGCATAAGCCACTGATAAAAGGCGGTATTTTGCAGAGAAGCTAATTGCAGTCCTGTTAATTCGCCGGCTATGAACAGATGTCGCAAGTAACCGAGAGAAAAACTTTGGCTTGCATAATTGTCCAAGCCGGGATCTATCGGCTCTTCATTCAACCTATTACGCAGATTCCGAATATTGATTTTTCCTCGTGTCGTAAATATTGTTCCGTTCCTTGCGTTGCGCGTTGGCATTACACAATCGAACATGTCAATCCCCATTTCAATTGATGTAAGAAGGTTCTCAGGCGTTCCCACACCCATAAGATAGCGCGGTTTGTCTGCAGGCAGCAATTCTGCCGATTTTTGCGCAATATCATACATTATTTCGGTTTGCTCTCCAACGGCAAGCCCGCCTATTGCATAACCGGAAAAGTCCATTCCGACAAGTTGTTCGATACAGCGGGAACGCAAATCGGAGTAAACACTGCCTTGTCCAATGCCAAAAAGAAATTGTTTATGCCCATATCGCGACATGCTGCCGTCGAAAGCTGATTTGTTGCGGGCTGCCCAGCGTACGGTCATTTCCATGGAATCCTTGGCATATTTATAATCCGATGGAAAAGGAGCGCATTCATCCAAAGGCATCATTATGTCAGAGCCGATTATTCGCTGGGTTTCGATAACGCTTTCGGGAGAAAAAAAATGTTTAGAACCGTCAATATGCGATCTAAACTCAACACCTTTTTCCGAGATTATGCGCAAATCCTTCAAACTGAATATCTGAAAGCCGCCACTATCGGTGAGAATCGGTTTATTCCAACTTATAAACCGATGATGCCCGCCAAAATATGACAGAGTTTCCTCGCCTGGGCGTAAATATAAATGATAAGTATTACCAAGGATTATTTGCACTTCGGCTTCGTGCAGCTCACGGTGTTCCACTGCTTTCACTGCGCCTTGTGTGCCTACTGGCATAAATACTGGCGTGAGGATATTTCCGTGATCGGTGGCTAAAACGCCTGCGCGAGCTGTTCCATCGGCAGATTGTAACTCAAAAAATGACATAGTTAAAATGAGTGATATTTTGGAATTTATCTCCCAAAATTACGGAAAACGCTAAGAGAAAAGCGTTATGATTGGAAGTTAAAAGAAATGAATGGCAGAATAAATATCTAAAACGCTTAGAATACAACGCTGTTGGAAAACAGCCGCTCTTAGTGTATAATTTGTGTGATGATAGAGAGTTGCGCAAAATATAATGCGCCGATTCCATTGTTATGAAGAATTATGCCAGCGCATTAACATTTATTTTTAAATTCTGTTTATCGGTTGATAACAACGCTTAAATATGAAATAATATTGCTGTTGTCATAGTGCAATTCAACGAAATATAAACCGTTGGCAAGAGAATTAGTTGAAAATTTATCGCCGGATGAACCAGAAACAGCTAACTGCCCGAAAATATCTCGAATTTTTATGGTTGCAGAACTTACACATTCAATTCTAAAAAAATCTTTTGCAGGATTAGGAAAAACTATTGCCTGCTTTGAAACAAACAATGGCTTTGATGCCGATTGCGTCAAATCGGCTGCAAAATTCATTCGTATTACTCGGCCGCTTCCCAATAAATAGGCAGTAGTATCATTTACACGAAATGCTCCATAATCTAAATAATTGTCTCCATCTGAATCTATATATTTTTCGTAGTTTGTTTTTTTATTCGGCGCATTAATTTTTTGCCAATGTTCTCCTCCGTCAGTTGAAATGGCTATAGAGCCGTTATAGTCAGCGATTATTCCATTTTTAGGTGTAAGAAACACCATGCTTGCAATGCCTTCAAGTTTAGAATCCAAATCTCTCCAGGTTCTTCCTTTGTCGTCGCTGCGGATCAATGCTCCCCTATTGCCGAGACCAAAAACAGTATTTTCTGAATAGATATAAAGATTCGAGATATAGAGCGATGTGTCAAATTCGATGACTTTTTTAAATGTTTGACCATAATCTTCGGTAGAGTAATAAGTTTTTACAACACGAAATTTAGAGGTCAAAGCAGCGCCATTTTGAGGAGTAAAAAAAAAGAATAGTCCGGGGGATACATAGCCGGAGCTGTCTGAAGCCCCATTTTCGTCAAACATTCCTAAATCTTTGAAATATTTTGGCTGCCATGTTTCGCCACTATCATCGGATGCATAATAAATAGGATTTATCCAATTGGTTGATATCCTTCTGTATTCAGATATAAATCCATGCTGCGAATCTGAAAATCTAAAGCGAAAGCCATATTGTTCTCTGTCTGTCCAAGTTTTTCCGCCATCTGTTGTTTCTACAAAACAATAGATTTTAAGCATATCTGGCATGCCGATTATGTATCCATGCATCGGCGATACGAAATACATATCATAAAAAGTGCCGGAAAAATTGGATTTAATAGGCGCAGATAAATTCCACGTCGCACCAGCATCAACGGTGCGATAAATGCTTTTGTCGCTGCCGGCAATTAAAATAGTGTCATCATTAAATGCATGACCGCAATATCCTCTAAAAGTGTTAAACTGTGATCCTGGGGACTGAGTTCGTATTGTCCATTTTTTGTCAAAATTACCATAAGTAGATACTGAGCCAAACTGCAACCCGCCACAAGCAATGCCATATCCGCGGCTATTATAGGACAAGCCGTAAATATTGTCTAATAATTTTGAACCTTTGCTAGAATATATAAAAGCCACTGTATCAAAAATATTCCACGTTAACCCATCGTCATTGCTTGTTCCAACATATCCAAAACTACCTCCGGCTATAAGCGAACCATTTGGACGCAAAACCATATCATTAATGGTAAAATACTTCGGCTGAACAACACTGTCCAAGTGCATTGTTGAGAAATTATAACGAAAGAAAATTGATTTTCTAACTAAGGTGTCAAAGCATGTGATCAAACAGATAGTCGGGCTGACAAAACCGCAATATTCTAGTTCTCTATTATCGTCAATTTTTAATTTTTGCCATGAATTGCCTGCATTGCTCGAAAGAGAAAGTTCATTCCAATTCCCAATAGCAGCGCAGTATTTATCGGTAAAAGCTGCTTTTATAACTGAATCCAATCCTGTATTGGTCAATCGTACAATATTGCCAGATTCAATATTTCCGCGCCATATTTCTCCGTGGATACCTGCCGCGTAGAAATTATCATTATCAATCATTGCAACAGAAACAATAGGTTTTTGCAAGTCAAACACAGTTTTCCACGTATCTCCTTCGTCAATTGTTAATTGTATCTGTCCGCTATCGTTGGCAATGATGCCGCGAAAATCTCTTGCAAAGCTCATTGAGGTGAAATGAGCCACAGAGCCAGTTTCTATTTGCCGCCAATTTTCTCCTAAATCAGTCGAGCGAATCATGCGGCCTCGCTCGCCTGCTGCTAGCATTACGCCGTCGTCAAAAGCACGGCAAGCTCTAAATGAGGAAAATTGGTCGTGAAACTGAAGCCGAATTTCCTGAGCTTTTCCGTCGCTTAGAAGCAATAAACAAAGACAGAATAATATATATGATATTTTCATAAGTCATTAATTATAATCGGTTCCAAATATGCTCATAATTACGTGATTAAGAGATTATGGCAGACAATCATCAGGATTACACCCATCAGGACATGATCCCTGAAAATTACTTGGTCCTTCTATAATTACTTTATCTCCATTACTATTGCAGCATAAAGTATATAGCGTTACACAAAAAGCGCTTAAACTTTCGCACATATTTTTTTTATTATTCCTACAATTAGCTATTAATGTTCGATAATTTGGCTCGTTCCAAGGGCATGGAGGGCAAGGAGGAAAAACATTGTTAGGGTTCTGCGAAATCAACGCAACGTAGATTGATTTATCTACTGCAATGTAATTTAATCCCGGAAAACACTTGTCTGGGTTGTTGAAACCACATATCCATATTTCTGTAAAAGGAGCAATAAGACCAATTGTTCTATAGCAGTAGTTTACATAAACAAAACAAGTATCGCCATCTTGTTTGATTATAGAGAGCGTACACGATGCAGATTGCCATTGAACTGTTGGATACCAATTTAGATCAAGCGCCGGACAAAATGCACACTGTGCTTTGGCGGATGAATTCGAAAAATGAATCAAGCTAAAAATTGGAATTAGAAATGCAATAAATAAAAGCAGATATTTCATAATTTACTACACAAGAATAACAATAAATAATTTTGAAAAAAAACATATAGTAAATCATTGCCGATTTGGCGTAGATTTATTCTCAACAATACACTTATAGAATCTTAAAAAATGCGAAAGTTGAAAAATCGATCATACTTTTTTGCTTTTTGAGGGTTAAAAGAGGGTGTAAATGCAAATATAGTTAAATTATTTTCATCTGCAAAACATAATATATCAGATATTAACAAACTCTAGGAATCTTGATGACAACGTTCAATTTTCTGTTGAATTATTTGAAAAAAAAGTTTACATCATATCGCCAAACATCGCAAAATGACGACGATAAAGCTTTTCTAACATACAGTTTTGCAACATCATAGAATGATTTCGATAATCTGTTGATTATTGCTATTTTGCAAATGATAAACCGAATTTTATGATAGAATTCAATCCTCAAACCATGCTCATTATTTTGCTTGAATTTTTCCGGCTTCATCGTTCATTATTTATCGTTTGTGTTGCAGCAGTAGCGGTGCGTTTTCTATTTTTTGCATTCTTTGCTGATATGCGCCTCGATTACTATTGGGAATACGGCGAACTAGCAAAGAACATTTTGCATGGAAAGGGTTACTCATTATGGCACTATGTTGGCGACAGTCAGGAGCATTTGTATTCAGATACAGCCAATCCGCATATTTCTGCCTATATGCCGCCAGCGTACCCTTTGTATTTGCTGCCATTTATGGCAGTTGGCAATATATTGTTTCGCAACTGGCTGATTTATGGCATCCAAATCTTATCAGTCATTCCAACTATAATATTTCTGTATGAAATTACCAAAATACTGTATGGAAAAACGGCTGCTTTAGTCGCATCATGGTTTATGGGTCTGCTCCCTGAATTTATATATGCTTCGACAACTGCAGGGCCTACATTATTTTACCATGCGATTCTTTTGTGGCTTATGTGGAAACTGCTTCAATATCCTGCAATTAATTTTCGTCAAGCCGCGCTGTTTGGAGTAGTTTCTGCTGGGGCAATTTATTTGCGAGGAGATTTTGCGCTCTTCGGATTAGCTTTGGCAATTTTATTCGTTAAACACTCTGGCTGGAAAAAAGCAATGTTGTATATTGCGGCAATGTCAATTATGCTGCTTCCATGGCAAATAAGAAATTATATAGCATTTAATCGTTTTATACCGCTGACAACAAGCGCTGGACTTAACTTCTATCGCGGTCATAATCCTGAATTTATCGGTTCCTGGGGCGATTCAACAATAATAAAAGATATTGCCGCATACAAAAATTCGTCAGATTACGAGATAATAATGAGCGATATTTATTATCGAGCCGCAATTAAATCTATGCGGATAAACCATAAAAAAGAGATAGAAAACACATTAAAAAAAATGTTCAATTTATGGATAATCAATCCTGCCGACAACAGAGCGTTTAACCCTGCATATTTAATTCCGTGGCTTGCATTAATTATCTTATTTATTATCGGGATATTTGCTCAAAATAACAATTATTTCATTCTTAAGCCATTTTTTCTCTATTGGCTTGCTTCCACAGTAACTAGCGTCATATATTTTGCTTTGCCGCGCTATCAAACATTGCTAAAACCTACATTGCTTCCATTTGCAGCAGCGGGAGCATTGCATCTTTGGCAGCTGTTAAAAAATAGGTCAAGTGTCGTAAAGCGAAAGTAAATATGGATTATAGCTGCAATTCATTGGATTTATAATAGGAAAATTCGGCATTACGCCAAATCCGAAGAATTGCATGTTTATATAAAAAGGAAAGGTTCAATTCCGTAGGAATGGAATATCGGTAGAAAAAAGCAATAACCCAAAAACGCCAAACCCGAAGAATTGCATGTTTATATAAAAAACATAAAAAGGAAAGGTTCAATTCCGTAGGAATGGAATATCGGTAGAAAAAAGCAATAACCCAAAAACGCCAAATCCGAAGAATTGCATGTTTATATAAAAAACATAAAAACGAAAGGTTCAATTCCGTAGGAATGGAATATCGGTAGAAAAAAGTAATAACCCAAAAACGCCTAACCCGAAGAATTGTATGTTTATATAAAAAATATAAAAAGGAAAGGTTCAATTCCGTAGGAATGGAATATCGGTAGAAAAAAGCAATAACCCAAAAACGCCAAATTCGAAGAATTGCATGTTTATATAAAAAACATAAAAAGGAAAGGTTCAATTCCGTAGGAATGAAATATCGGTAGAAAAAAGTAATAACCCAAAAACGCCAAATCCGAAGAATTGCATGTTTTTATAAAAAACATAAAAACGAAAGGTTCAATCACGACGAGATTGCAGACATAATGCGCTCAAATATTCTACAAATATCTGAATCCTTAGGATTAAGCCGCATGCTAGAGATGGTGTATTAATCTGGATTTTTTACTCTATCCCTATCAATAGAATATTTTGTGAAAATTTACGCAAATCTTGAGGCAGTAATTCTCTAAAATTTTCTGTTCTTTTTAGTTTTACACGTGAAGCTCCGAATCGTTGTTGAAGTGCTGCAAAAGCATGTTCGACAACATCGGGAGTTTGCTGTGCAATTCCTGAAATTAAAACAATGTCTTTTTGTGAGTCGTCACGATCAGAAATCAAAGATTCTGACGTTTCTACAACTCGGCTTGGATCTATCGAAGCAGTTATGGCGTCTGCCGTTAGATGTGTTGTGCTGCTATTGGTAATATGGACAATCGGAATTGAAATGTCATTTCGGAATGAATCAGAGAAGGAATTTTTAACAAACAATGTTAATTGCACTGTGTCAGCATTATTTCTGCAAATCTGCGATGTTTTGATCTTGAAATTGCGGGGAAAATCATTTCCGTAGTTAAGAGTGTCGTTTCCTGATGTGCACGCCCAAGCAACAACGGCTTCTCGCGGCCGCGCATCTATATGACATTCAAGCATGGAAGGTTCATAAATTCCAGAAAAATCGTCTGAATTAATTCCTTGAAATATATTTACATCGGATGAATTCAAATCTACTCGATACATTAAATCGCCAAATTGAGAGCCAGCCGGCAATTCTGCGGCGCGAGTAGTTATTCTTTCACGAGAAACTCCGTAATTCACAAGGATATTCCGAATTATTTCTGCTCGCCTTGCAGCTAATTCCAGAGTTTCAGTTGACGTAGATTTATCTGTCCAGCCAGTGAGAACAAGCGTTGCATTCGCTTTATCTTTCATTCGCTTTGCTATTGTCTGAAGTGAGCGCAAATATAAACTGTCGAGTGGTGATACAGCAGAAAATGCCGCTGAATTCTTTTGGAAAATAACAAAAGTTAAAATTGGTTTTTTTTTGGATTCATCAACTCGGACGGTAATACTAGGCGTTTGTACTGCAAGCAATACTTCAATCTGGTGTGATTGCGCAATTGCCGAAGCTTCCGATTTTTTTGCTAAAAAAATATCTAAACCGCCTTTGCCGCCCGGGCGGTCAGAGCAAAAAAGAGCAGTTCCCGATGATATTTGCACAAAGTCGGATTCGTCATATTCGGTGTTTAATTCTGTTAATGGAATAGGCGGAGACCAAGCGCCTTTATAGAGTGTCGCCATAAAAATCTCGAAACCGCCTTCACCGCCAAATCCGTTGGAAGCAAAATACAGCGTGTCGTTTGAAGCAAAAAAAGGAGTAATCTCGTGCCCAGGAGAGTTAATTAAGTCGCCTCCATGAATAGGCGCACCCCAAGCGCCGGACGGCAATTTGTATGAAAACCAAATATCAGTCCCGCCGTTTCCACCGGCACGGTCGGAAGAAAACGCTAATAGTGCGCCATCAGGCGAAATTGCCGTCTGAGCATTGAAATCATCAGACAAAAATTCAGGTAAAAATTTGGGCGCATGCCATTTGCCGTTTAGAGTGTCTGTACCGGCGATATTGAGATGAGAACGTCCGTTAGAAACGCGAAACGCCGACAGCAAAGCGCCACCTGTTGGCAAAAAAGTTATGTAAGATCGTCCGCCATACGCAGCATCAAAAGGTTGGCCAACTAATTGAACAGCTCCGAAACTGTCGCCCGGTAATATACTCGTAGTATAGAAAAGCGACCGTCCGTTTCGTTCTGAATTGAAATATATCTTCGAGGCATTGTATATGGAAGGTGCAAAATCATCGGCAGAAGAGTTTAATTCAACGCAATTCCGCACTGCATGCCAAGATGGCAGCTGGGCTGCAAGCGAATAAGAAGCGAATATAAACAATACAAGAAAATGCGAATGAAAGCGCGCAATAGATTCTGCTGTTAAGTCATGAATCCTGGTTCGTAGTTTACGAGGCATTGTTATGTGGTTTTAATCATCTGCATCGTTTATAGAATACAATGGCATAAACATTTAGGCGAGTTTCATAAATTGCGCTCTGCATCTCTGCAACTATGAGAACACCTCTTTTACGCGATTAAAAAACCCTTTGTCATCTCCTGATTTTTTCTCATTCTGTTGAGTTTCTTTCCAAGCTTCATCACGATCTGCTGAAAGGTTGGGACTGTCGGCAAGCTCTTTCAAAATCAATTTTTCTTTCGAAGACAAAGATTTGGGCACATAAACATTTACTCGCACATGCTGATCGCCTTTGCCGATAGAATTTAGATGTTTTATGCCTTTCTCACGAAGACGAATCATCGTGCCGGGCTGCGTGCCGGCGTCGAGTGTAACTGTTGTCGCGCCCCAAAGTGTGGGCACGTCTATCGAAGCTCCTAGCGTTGCTTCGGGAATGCTTACATGCAAATCAAAAATTACGTCGTCTTCTTCGCGTATAAAATACTTATGCTCTTGTTCTTCAATAATCACCATAATGTCGCCGGTCGGGCCGCCTCGGCGACCGGCATTTCCTTTGCCGCGCAAGGGAATATAATTGCCTGTATTTACGCCGGCCGGGATTTTGACAGAAATAGTTGATTCGCCTTTGATTCGCCCCTCGCCATTGCATGTTTTGCATGGTTCTTTAATAATTTGACCGGACCCACTGCAATTGGCGCATGGCGCAATATTTACAAACTGACCAAATACAGAGCGTGAAACTTGTCGGATTTCACCAGAACCTTGGCATGCAGGACATTGAGCAACTCCAGAACCGGACGCGGCACCTTTGCCATTGCAATCAGTGCATGATAACCACAATCGAATATTTATTGTTTTTTCTGTTCCAGTGGCAATATCTTCGAGAGCTAGAGGCAGGCGCACATGAAGTTCGGCCCCTTGTTCGCCCATTGAATTTGGTCCGCGACGCTGACCGCCGCCGAAGATATCGCCGAATCCGCCTGCTCCGCCAAATAAATCGCCGAATATGCTGAAAATATCATTTACATTAGAATATTGGTGAAAATCCTGACCGCCGCGCAAACCGTCATGACCATAGCGATTATAGCGGTCGCGCTTAGTTTCATCGGAAAGAACTTCATACGCTTCAGTAGCTTCTTTGAATGAATCTTCTGCTGCTTTATCACCCGGATTCCTATCAGGATGATATTTCATGGCTAATTTGCGATAGCTTGTTTTAATTTCTTCTGCACCAGCTTCGCGCCCAATTCCTAAAATTTCGTAATAATCTTTTTTCGACATCGTTGAGATTTTTAAGTATAATAATATGAGCCCCCTCTTAAAAGGGTGTTTATTTTATTGAAGGAAGTTAAAATAAAGATAATAAAATTCTTTATTTTATT
>JBDHXA010000052.1:0-19208 GCA_039810485.1 Chlorobiota bacterium
ATCAACAAGTATTACCATATTTTTCTGTTAGTTTGAAAACAAATGCGATATTGCAATTTAACAGCTGATTATCTATGGTTTTTTTATCCGACTTTTCGGAGTGGGCTCAACAATTGTTTTTGCAATAATGGCAAATCAAGTTCTGTCGAAGTGGCATCCAAATCATAATTTGAATATGAACTTATATTTTCACGTTAAGTTGTAGTATTTTTGCGAAACACTTTGTGGAAAAAAGAGATATTTCTGCATTATTACAGCTGCTAATTGATGGCATCGCTTACTATCGGTTCTGTAAAAGTTGAAAACGGCGTGTTACTCGCACCAATGGAAGATATTACAGATCTTCCTTTTCGAGTGGTGTGCAAACGGCTTGGCGCTGATATAGTATACACCGAATTTATCTCTTCCGACGGACTGATACGCGATGCTCGGCGCTCTATGGAGAAGCTTCACCTTTCTGATGAAGAGCGTCCTGTTGCAGTGCAGATCTTTGGCGGCGATATTGACATTATGCGCGAAGCGGCAATGCGCGCCGAATCTTTTCATCCTGATTTTCTTGATATAAATTGTGGCTGCTGGGTAAAAAATGTTGTTGCCCGAAACGCAGGAGCCGCTTTACTTAAAGATCCATCTTCTATGGCATTAATGACCAAAGAATTGGTTAAAACAACAAAACTGCCGGTAACAGTTAAAACTCGGCTTGGCTGGGATTCCAACAATATAATTATCATAGAAGTTGCTAAAATGCTGCAAGACGCAGGAGCTTCCGCTATCACCGTGCATTGCCGCACACGCGATATGGGACATTCTGGCATCGCGGATTGGAGCTGGATACCGAAAATTAAAAATGCTGTTTCTATTCCTATTATTCTCAATGGCGACATAGAAACTCCTGAAGACGTAGTTCGAGCTTTTAATGGAACTGGTTGCGACGCCGTTATGATTGGTCGCGCAGCCATAGGAAACCCGTTTATTTTTAAACGCTCTAAAATGTTGCTGGCTAATGGCGCGCTGCTGCCCGAGCCAACTGCTGACGAGCGAATTGATATTTGTATAGGACATTTGCGCGAACAGCTCCGATGGAAAACAGAAAGACGCGCTATCCTAGAATTTAGAAAATTTTACGCCGGCTATCTTCGCGGATTGCCTTATGCTTCCACCGTAAAACAAGACGTACAGCAATACGATGCTTTCACACAAGTTGAAGATCGCTTGCTTCGTTACAAAGATTTTTTGGCAGAGTATGAGACGGAGCTCCCGCTAAGCAGCCAGACAATTTAAATCACATGACAAAGAAAAACACTGTAATCGCCGAAAAAACAAAAAAAACAAAAACATCTTCAATTACAACCTCTAAAAATTCTATTTCATCAAAGCTGAAAAATAAAAGCATTGATGCAGAGGAAAGTATTAGTATTATCTCATCAGGAGATTCTGCTGAAGTTATTGTATTTCCTGCAAATCAAGAAACAATACCTTCAAAATCATTATCTTCTGAATTAAATATTAATAACGAAGATATTTCACAAAGCGAAGTTAAATCCAACAATAAACCAACGAAAAAGACCAATAAAGCAAATACAGGCAAAATTAAATTATCAAACAAAAAAGTAAAATCAAACACTGTTACTTCTGATAAAACAGTAAATCCTAAAACAGATATTATTGACAGCAATGCTTCTGTTATTATCAATAAAATAATTATAGCTTCTACATCGGAATTTGATAATACAACAAAGGATACTGCTCAACATTCGAAGTTTCCCAAACCAATTGAAGGTTTATTGCATCATAATACTATTGCTGAAGATAAATTCAAGCCAAAGATAAATACACTTAAAAAGAACAGCAAACACAATAATAATTCAACCAATAAATTAACAGATGAAGATATTATCGGCACAGTTGAGGTTAATCATTTAAAACATGAAAGAATAGATATTATTGATAAAGATGCTTCAAAAAGCGAAGCCAATAATAATGCAGTTGTTGTCGAATCTATTAAACCAAAAAAAATTATTATTCCCCCGCCTGGATTTGACGATGCACAAAAAGACAAGACGCCTATTTCTTATGCCCTCGAACCAGCTGACAATACTTCTAATATCGTTGCAGAAGATAGAAATACAGACAATTTACATTCGAAGACAAAAGTAAAGAATAATGATGGCAAACTAAAAGATAAAGGTTCTAATAAATTAAACGCTGAAGTAAATGACAGTAACGTTATATCAAGTATTTTTAGAAATGAAGAAACTAATGTAACAGTTCACAATACTTCTGCGTTAATAGCAAATAACAATACAGATAACATCGAACAGAACAAACCTAAAAAAATTATCAATCCTCCTTTGGGGTTTGAAGAAGCGCTTGTTAATAAATCGCAAATATCAGAAACAATTAATATCGTTGCAGAAACTATCCAGCCAATTACAGACAAAAATAATATAACAAAATTAAAAGCAAACAAAAAATCAAAAAGCAAGAAAACTGATAAAAGCGACAATAAATCTAAAATTACTGACAATGATATTATTCATGGTGTAAATACTGCCGATAAAAACATATACAGCAAATCAGATATTGTTGACAGCACCTCATTTATAAATGAAGAAAATAACGACATAATTACTATTGATGGAAATAAGCCTAAAAAAATCATTGCTCCGCCTCCTGGATTTGACAATATTGGGATAGAAATAAAAAGTAATTCTAAAACAGATAAAAAAACAAACAATCCAATACAACCCACAGACAAAAGAAGACCAATAGTAAATGAAATTATTATTGATGACAACACCAAAATATCATCAGCAATTAATAATGATTCAGCAACGAGTATTGAAACATTTGATATTCAAAATAATAATTCTGAAATAGACACTTCGAATAATTTAACTGAAGCAAAGGACAAAGCAAATAAAAAAAAGGAAACAGATATAGATGAATTACATCACTTGTTAAATCATTTAGACACCAACAGAGTTACAACTGACACTAAAACTATAGATGTAAATCTTAATAATACTGTTGAACAAACAAATCTTTCGGAAGAACAACATGAAAGCAAATGGTCTCGTCGACGTAAAAAACGAAACGAAAAGAAACGTTTATTAAAACAGCATCAATCTGAATTGCAAGACACTAAAGCAACGACTGAGTTCTCATCAAAAATATCAGAGCACGATGACAATAGCGAAATTATTTCTTTAAAATCGCCAGCGTTATTTGAATCGCTTATTGACGATGTTAAATCAACAAAAATCATAATTCCAAAACCAAATATTCAGAAGGATAATGCTGAATTAAATACTAGCTCGCGATATCACTCTGAAAAGTCAACTACGATTTTTGAAAATCAATCTATTGCTCCGCTAATACAAAAATCTAATAAAGAACAGAAAAATGAACAGAGTAAATCGCATAATGATCTTAAAGAAAAGCCACTAGCAAAATCAACAGAACATCATGCATCAAGTAATAAATCAGAAAAAATAACGCCTATTATTACTAATGATGAATTTGAAAACGAACTTCCAGCCAAGAAAAGAAAACAGCCAAAGGTCTATACAACTCACAAAAATAAGCGTCTCGATACACTGTCGGAATCTCTTGAGCCCACAATAAGTTCTGTAGAGCAATTTATCAAATCTACGCTCTTCATTCCAGACGAAGCTATTCTATTGCTTGGCGTTAGCGGAGGTGTTGATTCTGTGGTAATGCTTGATATTATGGCGTCATTAGCACAACGTCATGGCTATCAAATAGCAGTAGCACATTGCAATCATGGAATGCGAGGCGAGGAATCTGACGCCGATGAAGTATTTGTCCGCACCCTAGCATCAAACTATCGCGCTCAATTTCGTGCAATTAAATTCGATGCCGCAGCACATGCCAGAAAAATTCATACAAGCATTGAAAATGCCGCTCGCGCTTTACGGTATCAGTTTTTCGAAAGAACTGCAAAAAGTATTGGAGCGCGTTTTGTATTATCTGCCCATACTGCCGATGATACCGCAGAAACTCTTTTATTGAACTTACTGCGCGGCTCTGGTCTCACCGGCTTGGCAGGAATACCTCCAAGGCGCGATTTAGTAAAAAAGATTCATCTTGTTCGCCCTCTGCTCCAACTTTCAAAACAGCAGCTTATTGACTATGCGCATCAGCGACCATTAGAATGGCGCGAAGATAAATCAAATTCTTCTAATTTATTTATGCGTAATAAGATTCGTCACGATTTATTGCCTAAACTTCGCGAAGAGTACAATCCGGCAATTTCTGAAATATTAGTGCGAACCACAAAAATTCTACAAGGCGCTGAACTTGTTGTAAATGAGCATGTTGAACATCTTGTTGCAGTAATGACAACTCAATCAACAGGCGAAATACGATTAGGTATTTCATTTTTTGATACATTGTCCGAATTTCTACAGGGCGAGATAATTCAAAATATTATTCGCAAACTTGGCGATTTGCCGGTTTCGATGGCAACAATTGATCGAATAATTGCATTGACAAAGAAAAAAGTACAAGCTGAATGTCGTGTAAACGGAAGAATAACAGCAATTAGAGACAGATCTGACATTGTTTTTACTAATTTTGAAACACCAGACACGTATGCACAAGTTGCTATTGGAGAAACGTATGATGCAGGATTATTAATGATTCGTCTAACTGAATGTCAAAAGAAAGACATTGTCTATTCGAATGACGGATTAATTGAATATTTCGACGCTTCATTACTGCCAAGACAGCTTGTTCTGCGAAATTGGAAGCCCGGCGATATTATTCGTCCGCTTGGACTTGGAGGCAGCATGAGCATCAGTGATTTTCTTACAAATGCCAAAATTTCTGTGGTTGAGCGTAGAAAAATATTAGTGCTTTGTGCTGGAAATGAAATTGTGTGGGTTTGCGGCAAAAGGATTTCTGAAAATTTTAAAATCAATAAAAACACTAAATTAGCCGTAAAAGCCGAGCTAATAATTTCTGATGCCGAACCACTATAGAAAACATAGAATTAAAGCGACATTATAGTACACATTACATTATTACGCTTTGTATTATGCCGCCGGCAACCACATCGTCATCTTCATATAGGACAACTGATTGACCCGGCGTAATCGCGCGTCTCGGTTCGTCAAACACAATTTCAATCTTATCGGTTGAAATAAAACGGCAAGTTGACATTGCTCCTTCATCTTTATAACGAATTTTTGCAAGAAGTCGTTTTTCACCTTCCCAAAGATCATGTTTCATAAGGTTTATATCAGCAGCGATAAGTCCCTGATGAAATAGTTTGTTCTTATTTCCAACTTCCACTATATTTTCTTCAGGTTTAATATTCAGCACATAAAGAGGTTCGGTTGAAGAAATGCCAAGACCGCGGCGCTGACCTATTGTAAAATTTGCATACCCTTCATGTTTTCCTATAGATTTTCCATCAAGAATAATATTCCCCTCTTTATGTACGTTTGGAACTGTATCTCGAAGGAAACGGCTATAATCATTATCAGGTATAAAACATATTTCAAATGATTCTGGCTTTGAAGCAATAGAAAGCCCTAATCTGGCAGCTTCGGCGCGAGCGCGCTCTTTGGTAAATCCAGCTAAAGGAAATATTGTGCGTGCTAAAGATTCTTGTTTTACATTCCATAAGGCGTAAGATTGATCTTTGTGAGAATCTTTTCCTCGCGATATATAAAATCTGCCATCTTTTGTACGTTCTAATTGCGCATAATGACCTGTTGCAATCCATTGAGCGCCAAGTGCGTCGGCTTTATTCTCCATTTCTCCCCATTTTATCGAACGATTGCATTGCACACAAGGATTAGGCGTTACGCCGGACAGATATGCAGAAACAAAATAATCTATGACATTTTTCTTAAATCGTTCCGAGAAATCAACGACATAATGGGGTATTCCCAATTGAAGTGCCACTCTACGCGCATCATTAATTCCGTCAAGCGAGCAACAGCTTGAATCGTTACCCACATTTCCGCCAACATCTTCATACCTATACGTCTTTATGGTGATTCCTATAACTTCGTATCCTTGTTCAACTAATAATGCTGCGGCAACCGACGAATCAACGCCCCCGGACATTCCTACTACAACGCGATGTGGATTGAGTTTCATGGCATGGCACATCTATAATAAAAAGCAACAGCGATTAATAAAATAACGCTGCTACCTATATTTTGTTATTGTGAAAAGAGATAACTACGCAAAATAAATTTACAATTCAGGTAGAATTGTGCTTGCTTTAGCGATAAAAGAATATAATTCCGGTATCGTTGAAGCAATAATAGTGATGCGACGTGTGAGATTTGGGAAGTTTTTGGCAAAATATTCTGTCAATGCCAATGTTCTCTGAGAGGCAAGCGATATTGCTTGAGTTGCCACAGGTGCTTTTTCTTTGCTTTTTTTACTTTTTTTGACTGATTTCGCTTTAGATTTAGCTAATTTTGCTTCTGGCATATCGTCACTAACATTTACAGACACATTCAATCTTGCGTAATCCTTTAGCATCGCTGCAAGAGATTTTAACTCATTTTCTGAAATAATTTCGGCTGATCCTCGCGCAAATATATTACCTTCTGCTAACAAGTCGTTGACACCCAAAGCAGAAGCAGTAAAATTTACTTTTTGTTCGATATATTTTCCAGCATTGGGTATTTCAACGCTGTCTCGACGAATAATAAAAGTAGGATGCTGCCATTCTACAATGTACTTAACCCCTTGTTTCACGACTTGCTGAAAAGCTCCGTCTGATTCTGTTTTTCCTTTAATTTTTTTTCCGTCTGCAATTAAAGAATATTTGACGCCGCTCAATGGTTGTCCATTCTTATCATGCAGATTCCCCAATAATAAAGCTGTTGTGCCTTGAACTTGAGCGCTCAATGAGTATGATTGAAAACCAAAACTGGCAATAAAGTACATAACAGAGAGCAATAATGCGATTTTTTTCGTCATATATTTTGTAAATATGGCAGTAGTATTTTTTAATTATTTAATGTGAAACGCAACAATGCGTTTCTATTAGCAGCCAAGTTTTTTTAAATTATCTTTTGCTGTTTTATTATTAGGATCTCGTTTCAACGTCTCTTTATAATATTTACAAGCATTTTCTTTGTCGCCGCTACCTTGATAACCTACGGCAGCATAGATATTGGCTACTGAGGAATCTGGATTATATTCAGTCCATTGTTTGGCGTATTTGAGCAGCGTTGCAAAATCCTTAGTATCTAAAAATAAGCCACAGAGCGTTCCAAAAGCATTTTCTACATCGTTTTTTTTCGCATCTGCATTTTGTTTGCCGGCTTCAATAATGCTGATAAGAGTAGTTTTTGCAGAATCAACCTGCTTTAAAGCATTGTAACAGTTTGCCATAACAATTTTGCCATATAGATTGCTTGGGTCCATGGCAATATATTCGCGCACAACGATCATTGCTGAATCGTATTTTGCTTCATTATAATAGCTTAAAGCAATGTATAATCGTGCTTTAATGCTGTTTGAATCATTGCATTGAGCAATGCGATACCTGAACACATTGATTGCTTCAGCATAACGCTTTTGATCGCGAAGAAGGTGTCCGAAACGATACATTAAAGCACATTTAGGAGTTTTGTCTTCTATTGCTTTGCTGAAATTTGCTATAGCTGTTGCAGTGTCGCCAGAAAGTATAGCGGCAATACCATATCGTTCATGTTCATCTTGATCTAAAATTATAGTTTTTTCTGCATTTTTATAAATTGTGGCAGCATCTGAATATTTCTTCTCATTAAATTTCGCCTGTGCTAACATTATTGTAGCTTTATCGTGAACAGAATCAATATGTTGTGCAACAATTGCCAGCTGAATGGCCGCAGAATCATATTGTTGAATTTTAAATGATGCTTGAGCTAAATACCAGCGGGCAAGATAGTTGTCGGGGCGCAATTGTACGTATTTATTGAATGCAATAGCCGAATTTCCCCATTTGCTGGCAAGATAAAATATTTTGCCTTGCTCATACCATGCTCGGGCATTATTTGGGTCTTGCTGACTTATAGTATTCCACTCCTTTAGCGAACGTGAAAAAAGTTCATTTGAAAGCTCTTCGTCGGACTCGGCATTAGCTAATTTCAGATATGAAGCTGCTAATTTTATACGCGCTTCCACTAAATTTGGATTAATTCGTAATGCTTCCTCAAAGCTGTTTTTTGCAAGTTCAAATATGCTTTGAGCAAAATATAAATTTCCGAGCGCTAAATGAACTTCAGCCAAGTTTTTGTTGATATCCCGTGCTGTAATAATTTCGAGTTCTCCTTGTTTAAGAGAATCTGATTCTAAATATGCTTCGGCCAAAGCCAAATGATTGAGGGCTTCTTTATCATACTTTTTGACTAATTTTCGAAGAGTTTCAAACGCTTCATGATGTTTTCCTGCCTTTGAGAGCGCTTTGCCGTAAGACCTTGTAATTTCAGGACTATCATCTATATCTCGAGCTTTTGCCAAAAATACTATAGCCGAATCTGCCTTGTCCATTTCTAAGTAAATCTCGCCAGCTATCAACAAAGTTTGCAGAGACGGAATACCGGCTTTTACTGCTGGCTGAATTGCTGAATATGCTGATTGATAATCGTGTTTTTCAATATATTGCTTTGCCTTTTCCACTTCTTGCTGAGCTGATAAAGCAGAAATAGACAAGAGATAAACTGTAAATAAAAGCCAATATTTAGACATCTTATATTCCATAATATAAACAAGATAATTATTGCTCAATAAGCTCTAACTTTGCAAAGGCAGGCACAAGTCCGGCATCAAGAAATGATTGCTGTATATTTTTGTCAGTGCGCAGAAATGTAAAGAAGCCCCATGGCAAATTCATTCTATCTTCAAGTAAATATCCATAATAATTAACGGCAAACGGATAATTTCCTCGCACAATATTTCCTGGATGAACTGCTTGCGGAAAAATGCGTTTGCCTGTTGAATCTGCAAACCCGACTCTCAGCAGCTTAATAGTAGTGTCTTTTAGAAACTTCGATAAATATCCAATTCCGATAGCGTCCTCATTATGTCGTACATAATCAGCAACAGAATCAACAGATGAGAAATATTTCATAGGGCGCACTGGTGATTTCCCTGCACTGAATTGATTCATAACATTGCCAAACAGCGATGACGATGATGAAGTTGCAACAAATATTGGCTCTGCTTTTAACAAAGGAAATGCTTTATTTATAGTTGGCAATTTTGAATTCATAGCTTCAAGTATTTGTTCTTTTGACAGCGTGTCTAACTTGAAGTTTTTATTAGCAAAAAATACTAATCCGTCAATAGCAAAAAGAAAGCGACGGTGCTTATTAATCGAGTGTATAGACATTGCCGAATCCTCATCACGAAGATAATCGCGGGCAATAATTATCGCTCGTGATTTTCCGCTGAGCAATTGCACCATAGCGTTTCGAGCGTCTATTGGTTGAAGATTTACTTTTGCATCTGGAAACGCGCTGTCAAAAAACGGCTTGGCGGCAGAAAAAGACATCAATATCAAATCATCGCACAATACCGTTATATTTCCGCTATTTACTGTTTCTTGATTTATATTTGTTTCTGGTTCCTTTCCGCAGGAAATAAGAAACAGCATTATTAAGAAAATACTAAGCTTCTGAATTTTCATCATTTACCTTCTGCTCTTGTTTTAGCAAAATTCGTTTGCGATGATATATGATAGTGCGGAAGACGCCAAAGAAAATTGTTATTATGCCAAATACTTTAATAAAATTCTCATCTTGTTCTATGATTGGCAACGGCTTTACAATTAGTATAACACCAATTAAAATTACCATTGCTCGAACAAGATAATTAAGTATAACAAGCACTATTTCCATAATTATCGGCTTTCATATAAAAAGCCGCTCGTCCTGCTATGACTCCGAGCGGCATTCTTTATTTAAATATGTGCTTTTAACCGCTCGATAAAACTCCATTTGCGTTGATTATTATAAAAACTTAATCTCTAAACATCATTTCTTATTTAATCAAAGCCAATCTTTATATCTCTTAAGCTGATTTCTGTTATTTTAATTTGAATGTTATTGGAATGCTAATCCAACATTCAACTGGAGAATTATTTTGAATTCCCGGAGTGAATGTTGAACTCATAGCTGCATCTGCCGCAGCTTTATTCAGAATATCATTATCCGAATCTTCTATGCGGTATTTTTTCGGTTTTCCGTCTTTTCCGACTAAAATTCGTATAGTAACCCGTCCTTCAATTCCTGCTCTTTTTGCCATCTCAGGATATTGTACTTTTCTTTGCAATGCGCCAAGATCAACATAAGGTTCTTTTTCAACTGGAATAAAATCGTCAGGATCTGGCTCTGCCTCTTTTTGTACTTTGATTGGTTCATCGGATTTTATATTAGATGCAAATCCGCCAAAATCATCACCAGAGCCACCTTCAGAGCTAGCTCGAGCAATTTCATCAGTATTTGCAAAATCCTTGACGTCAGGTGCAATTTCAGCATCAGGCACTGGAACCGGCACTCCGGCTCGAGCTGCAGGACCGCTATAAACAACATCAGGCGGAGGCGGCGGAGGCGGTTGATCCAAATTATCAGTTGGCGGCGGAGCAAGATCTACAGCTATATCTTTTCTATCCATTCGAAGCGGAGCTGTAAGTTTGACGTGGCTGGTAAAAATATTAAGAGAGAAGTTAATAAGCATTAACAAAACTAAAAGTATCATCGTAATCAGATACGCACGCCATGTCGACTTTTTGATAAACTCTTTTAGCTCAAATGCTCCATACGATTTCTTTGTTAAAACATTCAGTGATTGATGATTTGCGACAATTGCAGTATTCATAACCCCTCAATCTCCTTCCTTTGATCGTCAGTGAGATTAGAAACAGTGAATTTTCGTTCGCGCTTCTCGCCTTTCATTTCTTTTACTATGTCTGCTTCAGCTTGATTTAACACATCTAGAACGCCAATTACATTGCCATACGCCACATCAGGATCAATCGCAACCAATGTAATGAGACGATTTGGCTGTTCAAGATTTTTATCTTTTGCCAATTTACGCAATTCAGCAAGTTGTAATGACTGTGCCGGATCAGCACCGGATTTCCAAAATATTTTGGAGTCCTTTCTAATTAAGATTGTAAATAGCTCCGACTGCTTAACCTCAACCGGAGCGTCAATTTCCGGCGGAACTTGCATTTTCATCGTTTGTGGAGTTGTCATCGTTGTTGTGAGCATAAAAAATGTCAGCAACAAGAAAGCAATATCCACAAGAGGCGTCATGTCAAGTTTAAAACCTATGCGTTTCTTCTTTTTCCGTTTTGAATTTTTTTGTCCGCGTTTTGGTTTTCCACCGCCACTTCCTAATGCTTCGCCGCCGCCTGCCATAATATCCTCGCAAAAAATATTATCATAAAAGAAAGTAATCTGTTTCTTAACGATTTCAATAAAGACAATCTTACTTTAAAGATTAGACGCTTTGAAATAAAGAAAAGTTACTAATTAAACAGTAAACTTATATTTACACTTAGATGCAATTACTGTTGCTTGTCAGTTACAAACGTAAATTGTGTTGCGCGTTTTTTACGAAGCGCATCCATAGCAGTAAAAACGTATTTATAGCGAATGCGTTTGTCGGCGTCTATTGCAAAGCGAGTGTTGGGGTTTTCACTTCTTGTTTTGCCTATTAACGTTTCCAATAATATTGAATCGCATTTTAATTGCCGTTTTTGACGCTGTTCTGGCGACAAATCTTTCAATGCATCCCAAACAGCGGATCTATCCTTTTCATTCACTATTTCATAATAATATGAAGTGTCATTGCTAAATGCAGTATCTATTGCAATTTTGATAATTGCCAAATCTTTTTCCGGAAGCTTAGTGGTATCAGCCGCTGATTTTGGTCGCACAATTTTAAATTTTTGTTCTGATTCTGTTTCTGACTTAAACTTAGCCGTAAACATAAAAAATGTCAGCAACAAAAAAGTAATGTCAACCAGCGGGGTCATATCAATGACAAACCCTTGCCGTTTCATTTTTACTTTTGACATACACAACTCCTTGCTTTAGGGATAACAAGTAAAGAAAAAACTGAAATAACTCGTAATGAGTTGATACTGTGCGAGTTATTATTTCTTTACTTTACTAGTAAGAATTTCCATCATGCTCAGAATTGCTTCATCAATCATATAAACAAAGTTATCAACTTTTGAAGTAAAGAAGTTGTATCCAACTATAGAGATAATGGCTGCTACAAGCCCAAATGCCGTATTGTAGAGAGCTTCGGAAATACCTATTGATAATGCTTGCGCTGAAACTGCTCCGCCAGAAGCGCCTAATGCTGCAAAGGCGCGAATCATACCCAGCGTTGTACCAAGCAATCCAATCATAGTGGCGATTGATGATACAGTCGAAAGAATTACTAAATTTTTTTCAAGCAATGGAGTTTCGAGATTTACCGCTTCATCAATAGCGCGCTGCACTTCCGATATTTTCTTCTCTGGATCATAAGCAGCATCGTTTGCCAAGTCTTGATAACGCTCTAAACCGCTTCTTATAATATTAGAAATTGCGCCGCGGCTGTTTTCGCACAGCGATATTGCCTTCTGAGTATTGCCTTCTTGAAGATTTGTTTGCACTTCTTTCAAAAACATAACATCATTGTTTCCACGCGCTTTTTTAATTGATAATTGACGCTCGATTATGTAGGTAATGGCAACAAGAAGGCAAGCCATCAAAGCGCCAACCAAAGGACCGCCTGTATGAACCGTGCCTAATACATTCATAGGTTCATGACGCATAGCTCCATCTTTAAAGTTACCGGGAGCTCCCATCCACAATCCCCAAATCAATACTGAAACGCTTAAACTCAAGAATATCACCAAGATATTAAATGATTTAAAACTAAAATATCCCGCAATGCCTATAAGAGCAAAAACAGCCGCAAAAAGCGCGACAATTATTTCAAATGACATACAACTACTCCAATGAATATTAGTGAAGATGAAAGAATTTACAACATTGTCAAGCGAGCGCCGTTATTGCGTCGTCAATCGTTAAGTATATTGAAAATATGAGAATTAGTTTGGTTTGGACAAATACGTTCTCTATATTTTTACTGATTTTGCACAGAGCAATTTTACCGCCCTGTTTTGTAACATCGCGTTGTGCTGATATCAAAACACTTAGAGCAGTAGAATTTAAATAGCTCACACCATCCATATCGAGAAGAATCTTAGGTTCATTTTTTTGGATAAGATCATTAATGGCACTTCGAAGCTGATCCGTTTCATCACCGCCGATGAATTGGCCTTTTAATGAAAGTATAGTAAATCCGTCTCTTTCGGTAATTTTCAAATTTGCCATAAATCCCTCAAGATGATTGAAGACAACTTTGTTCAAAAAGTGATGCCAAAACTACTAAAATTTTTTAAAATCATTCGACATTTTTCTCTGTTGATTTGCATAACTTATTGCGTCTATTGTTGAAAAGTGATGCAAATCATTATTTACATGCTTTTTTGATGAGCGCTGCAAGAATTTAGTATTATTATTTGGAGAACTAAAAGTTTATATTTTCATCATGGCGCCGGCTACTATGCGAGGGATATTCGCATAATCTTTATAGACATTTGCGCTCATTCCTGCTGATGAAAGTATGCTGCGCACAGAGTTTTGCTGATTATAGCCAATTTCTACAAAATAATAACTATTATGCTTTAGAATTTTCGGAAATATTTCTGCAAAACGATGATAAAAAGCAAGTCCGTCTTTATAATCTGTCAATGCTGTTTTTGGTTCAAACTGCCCAACTTCGGGCTGCAACTCTGCCATTTCATTTTGAGCTATATAAGGCGGATTTGATACAATAATATCATAATTATCTGATAAAGCCCACTCCGAGAACACATCTTTTTTAATAAAGCTGATATTATTCGTGTTATTAAGCACCGAATTTTCCTTTGCCACTTTTAATGCAGCATCTGAAATATCAATCGCTGTTATTTTAGCTTCAGGAAATTGTTTTCCTAATGCGATAGAAATGCATCCGCTACCGCAGCCAATGTCAAGAATTATTGGCTGATTCATTCTGCAACTTTCGATATGTCTTTTAACGGCATCAACGAGAATTTCCGTTTCAGGGCGCGGAATTAGCACATCTGCATTTACTTTAAATGGAAGACCGTAAAACTCAGTTGCACCTAAAACATATTGTAGCGGCTCTCGCTTAGCACGACGGCGAATCAAACTACGCAGGTTATCTAATTCGTTTGTCTTCATCGGCTTGTCATGATGCATGTATAAATCTAAACGATTGCATCCTAATACATGACAAAGCATCAATTCTATAGTTAGACGAGGGCTATCAATTTCCTTTTGGCGAAAGTATTCAACAGTACGTTGAATAATTTCCATAACCGTAAGCGTATCGCTAAGCGCGCTCTTTGGCGTTGCATTCATTATTACCCAAAGAACTCTTGTAACGTCTTGACACTAATAGGTTCGCTCATCATCTTAATTGCGCTAAGCGAAGCAGAAGCAGCTGCAAGCGTGGTAAAAAATGGAACATTATAGCGCATTGCAGTTTGACCCATAATAAATTCGTCGTGTCTTGCAGTTTCGCCGATAGGCGTATTGATGACAATATTAATTTCTCCGTTTTTAATAAAATCAATCACACTTGGCCGACCTTCGTAATGTTTCAATACATGATTGGCTGCAATTCCTTGTTCATTCAAAAATTTTGTAGTGCCGGAAGTAGCCCACAATTCGAAACCAAGCTCTGCATAACCGCGAGCTATCGCTAAAGCGCGGATTGTTTTATCAGCGTCGGCAAGTGAAATAAACACATTGCCTTTGTGAGGGAGTTTTATGCCGGATGAAATATGCGCTTTCAACAATGCTTTGCCAAAAGAATTGTCAATTCCCATCACTTCACCTGTTGAACGCATTTCCGGACCTAAAAAAACATTGGCGCGCGGAAACTTAACAAAAGGAAATACTGATTCTTTGATGGCAACGCGCTTGGCAGAAAGTGAAAAATCACGCACATCCATATCTGCTAAACGCTCGCCAAGCATAATGCGAGTAGCAATCTGTACTAAAGGAACACCGGTTGCTTTCGATACAAATGGCGTAGTACGTGATGCACGTGGATTAACCTCGAGCACATAAATCGCACCGTTTTGCAAAGCAAATTGAATATTCAACAATCCAATGACTGACAATGCTTTAGCCAATCTTTTAGTATAATCGGTTATTATTTCAAATTGTTCATTGGTTATATTATAGGGCGGCAGAACACAAGATGAATCACCTGAATGGACTCCTGCCTCTTCAATGTGCTGCATAACGCCACCTATCACTACTCGCTCTCCGTCAGCCACTGCATCAACATCGAATTCATAAGCATTTTCCAGAAAATGATCTATCAATATGGGGCTTTCAGGAAAAGCAGTTATGGCACGGCGTATGTATTCACGCAAAGATTTCTCGCGATAGCAAATTTGCATTGCTCGTCCGCCTAACACATAACTTGGGCGAACTAATACAGGGTAGCCAATTTCATTTGCGATTTCTACAGCTTTTTCCTCGTCTAATGCCGTTCCCCAAGGCGGACATGGAATATTATGTTCAGCCAATAAAGCGCCAAATCGCTTGCGATCTTCTGCAAGATCAATTCCTTCAGGAGACGTGCCAAGTAAATTCACTCCTGCTTCTTTTAACCGATTAGCTAACTTAAGCGGTGTTTGCCCTCCAAATGTTACGATTACTCCGTCTGGTTGTTCTGCATCAATCACATTCATTACGTCTTCAAAAGTCAATGGCTCAAAATACAGCTTGTCGGTTGTGTCGTAATCAGTAGAAACCGTTTCGGGATTGCAATTTATCATAATTGCTTCCCATCCTGCTGATTTTGCTGCAAATACTCCCTGAACGCAACAATAATCGAACTCGATTCCCTGCCCTATTCGATTAGGTCCACTTCCGAGAATAGCCACCTTTCGACGATTTGATCTTATAGTTTCTGTTTCACTTTCATAAGAAGAATAATGATATGGTGTTTCTGATTCAAATTCAGCCGCGCATGTGTCAACCGTTTTAAACACCGGCAGTATTCCCTTATCCTTTCTATACTTGCGAATTTCGTCTTCAGTTAATTTAAACATTATTGCCAGCTGGTGATCAGAAAATCCAAGCCGCTTTAAATGTCGGATATTATCGGCATCAAGTTCTTGCAACTTACTGCCACTGACAATCTTAGAAGATTTGCTTATGGCTGATTTTCCGGCATTTGCTATTTCGCGGCATTGCCCAATAAACCACGGATCATATTTAGTTAATTGGAATATTTCAGAGGTTTCCATTTCAGCCATTAAAGCGTCAAACAGATCGAATATAGAGCCGGAATGGCGTATTCCTAAGCGCGAGCGCAATATTTCCAAATCCAAAGTTTCTTCATATTTATCAGCGTATTCCGGTTTGTCAAAACCAAAGCCAAAGCGATTTTTCTCTAAGCTTCTTATTGCTTTTTGCAAAGCTTCTTTGAATGTGCGCCCGAATGCCATTGATTCGCCAACTGACTTCATCTGCACGCCAAGCCGATCTTCAACTTCTCGAAATTTTTCAAAATCCCATCGCGGCACTTTAACTACAACATAGTCAATCGAAGGTTCGAAGCAAGCCGGAGTTTTTTTTGTAATATCGTTGAGAACTTCATCGAGTGTATAGCCAACTGCCAATTTTGCAGCAATTTTTGCAATGGGAAATCCGGTAGCTTTTGAAGCGAGAGCCGAGCTGCGCGAAACGCGAGGATTCATTTCTATTACAATCATCCGGCCATTTTCAGGATTTATTGCAAATTGCACATTAGATCCCCCTGTTTCTACTCCAATTTCTCGCATTATTCGCAATGCCGCATCACGCATGCGCTGATATTCACGGTCGCTCAATGTTTGTGCCGGAGCAACTGTAATTGAATCGCCTGTATGAACTCCCATCGGGTCAAAATTTTCAATAGAGCAGACAATAACGCAATTATCGCGACTGTCGCGCATTACTTCAAGCTCGTATTCTTTCCAACCTATTATAGATTCTTCTACTAATACTCTCCCTACGGGACTTGCAATCAATCCTGCGCGCAGTAATTCAGCAAATTCCTCCAAATTATAAGCTATGCCACCGCCAGAGCCACCCATCGTATAAGAAGGTCGAATAATTGCCGGAAAACCGATTTCTTCGATAATCTTCATTCCTTCTTCTACTTCATGCACAAATCCACCGCGAGGCATGTCCAAACCACAACGCTGCATAGCTTCAAGAAAAAGCTGCCTATCTTCTGCCATGCGAATTGACGATGTCTTCGATCCAATTAACTCGACATTATATTTGTCAAGTATGCCCAATTCATGAAGCTGCATTGCGACATTTAGAGCTACTTGCCCTCCCATAGTTGGCAAAATAACATCGGGCAGTTCTTTCGCAATGACTGCCTCGACAAACTCAGGAGTAATTGGCTCAATATAGGTTGCATCAGCAATATTAGGGTCTGTCATGATTGTTGCCGGATTTGAGTTTATCAAAATTATCCGATAACCCTCTTCACGAAGAGCTTTGCAGGCCTGTGTGCCGCTGTAATCAAATTCACATGCTTGACCAATAACAATAGGTCCGCTGCCGATTATAAGAATGGAGGAAATGTCTGAGCGCTTGGGCATGCAATTAGAATAAAAACATCAAAGTATTTGGGTTTTTGAGGTGTGAACACTCAAAAATACGGAAAACTTTTGAAAGTTGCAGTCATTAAACTATACGCTCATGTTCTCAGAAAGAAAAGCTTGAACAGCTTATTCAAACAATTTTAAATGCACTGAGTTTTGAGAAGACAATGCGATGGATGCGGTTGGGAAATTGGCATTGGGCTGACTTTACGCTGAGCTTGACACGATAAACCCAGATGGCGATTGGCATTGATACGAAGCAGCTCGCCCTCGCTCTTGCTATACCGTTTGTATAGCCATTGGTAATTCTTGTTTAACCTTGTAAACCATTGTCAATATTGGGTTTCTGTGTCATTGTGTGTCTGCTTTAGCGTTGCATTTATTATTTTTTTGCAGCGTCGGCAAATTTTTTAAAACAATTCTTCTTGCGTTGGCTTTGCAAGCTCTTTGACAAAGCTCTAGTTTGAGCGATGACTTGTGCGGCTTTGGCAATGTGCTTGCAAATAGTTTGGTTCATAGATTATCTAAATTTCATTTTTACAATTCCCCTTTAAAAGCCTTGTCCAACAAACTCGGCATTAGTTCAGTTAATTCTTGTTCGGTTTGCTGGTGTTGCTCTTTTATTCTGTTTAGTTTTTCAAGTAATGAAACAATTCGGTTTTGTTCTTCTATGGGTGGGAGAGGAATTTCTAAACGTAAAAAATCAGCGGAGTAAATTGAATTTCGTCTTGCTCCAATCCCTTTTGAAACATCAAGCATTTTCTGCCAAGTTGTTGGAAGTTTGCAGAACTCTGAAACAAATTTAATGTTACAATTTTCCTTTGCTGAAAATGTTGTATAAACAGGGGAAAGGAATAATCCTTCAAATTCTTTTTCTACATACGAAATTGCACCTTCCCAACCTTTTGGTTGGCTCATAACAATTTGACCTTCGTGTAAACGGTTAAATGTTTTGTATGTCGTATCATTTCCTTGTTGAATACCACGGACAAAAAGCCCTTTGCCAAAACCATAAACTCCTGCAAATAAATATTCTTCAGTAGGGTCAACAGAAACAGGATCTAAAGAAACTTCAATTAAGTCGCCTATCTGTCCAAGTTTAAATTCGTATTTTAATTTCTCGAACAAACTATA
The DNA here is from genome assembly GCA_039810485.1 of Chlorobiota bacterium. Classification (GTDB taxonomy): domain Bacteria; phylum Bacteroidota; class Ignavibacteria; order Kapaibacteriales; family UBA961; genus JADZAA01. The sequence continues at coordinate 18,869 of JBDHXA010000052.1, forward strand.
CCTCAAATTCTTCATTTCCTTTTCTTGCGCTGCTCTCAATTCCTTTATTTGCTCCACTCTGCTTTTTATGCTTTCTATTTTGGAAACAATGCGTTGCTGCTCGGGGAGTGGTGGTAGGGAAATTTTGAAATTTTCAAAAACGTCAGGATATAAAGTTTTTCTACGAACATTTGTTCCTGAACTACCGCTTCCAATTTCTCGCAGATTCAACAGTGAAGTGCAACGGATGAAATAAATAAAGAGTTGGTTTAAGTGTCATAGTGCAACAACCCAACGACGAGTTTATCACAAACGGAGCACAATATGCCCAGCGGCTATACACACCTAACGCAAGAGCAAA